>WJIX01000323.1 GCA_014730075.1 bacterium
CTTTACGAGGGCAGTTATCTTGCTACTTCGCTGGTAACCTTCATGCTGATCGCCTCGCTGCTGACAGCGATCCGGCTGGACCGCAACTTGGCGGAAGGCAATACCGGAGAAAGGTATACCGCAAGGGGTGTTTTCCTGGGTGTCATACTGGGGGCCGGAGCGCTGGGAAGGCCGAACCTCTTTCTGATCCTGATCCCGGCGGTGGCTTTATGGTTCTTCTTCAGGGCAGGCTCGGAAAAGAGATCACGGCTGCTCACGGCGGCCGTTCTTATAGGTTCGGCGGCGGTTCTATCTGTGCCGGCGGCTTATAACGCCGCCACCACGGGAAGGTTCGTTCCGGTTGCCTCCCACGGAGGTATAAATTTCTATATAGGGAACAGGCCGGGGGGAGGGGGAGTCTATAAACCGCCGCCCGGGATGAGGAAGGATATGCGGGGACTGGTCGAGGATGCCAGGGAGAAGGCATCGGAACTGTCCGGAGAAGATATGAACGATCAGCAGGCTTCACGCTATTGGCTCTCCAGGGCGGTTGAACGGATATCTGAGGAGCCGGGGGAGTGGGCGAGCCTGCTGCTGAGAAAGTTCGCTCTCTTCTGGAACGGAGCGGAGATCCCGGATGTAATAGATATATCCTTCTACCGCCGGCAGTGCCCGGTAATGAAGATCCTGCTGGTACCATTTTCACTCATATCGGCCCTGGCCATTCCCGGCCTGCTGCTGGTCTATCTGAAGGGAAAGAACAGGGGTATCCTTACCCTGTTTACCGCCGCGGCGGCAATCTCCGTGGTTATATTCTTCGTGAATTCGAGGTACCGGATACCTTCGGTGCCGGTCATGATACTCTCCGGGACCGTATTCATAGACGGGGTCGCGGGATGGCTGCAGGAAAAGAGATGGAAAGAGGCGGTTGCCGCCATCCTGGCAGTACCGGTAGTATTCTTCAGCCTGGTTAACAGGGATATGGTAGAGCTCAATAGAAGTGCCATGTATACCTTCATGGGGAATGCCTACGTGGAAAAGGGGATGGAACGGAAGGCTGAGAGTATGTTTGAGGCCGCCTACCGGAAGGACCCGGAGAGCGTGGAGGCCAGGATAAACTATGCCCGGATACTGGTAAAAAGGGGCAGACCCGCCAGAGCCGCCGAGCTGTACAGCTCGGCCTTCAGTTCATTTCCCGGGTTCCCCAGGCTGGCCATAGAATACGGCGCCGCGCTGGCGGAAACCGGACGGGCGGAACAGGCAAAGCGGATGTTCCGATGGGCCTACAGGAACCGCACTACCGCGGAGAGGGTTATGGCCTGCCGTTACCTCAGCAGGATGGCCCTGGCAGAGGGTGACAGGGACAGGGCCGCGCATTGGATAAGGAAGGCACTGGAACTGGTGCCGGGAGAGAGGGAGCTGGTGGAAACCCTGAGCAGGCTGCAGAGGCCTTGAGATTGCAAGTTTTAGCTTGTCCTGTTAACGGGGCGGTTGTAGCTTTCTCCATGGGCAGTGGAATTTAATGAGACCGGTCTGGAAAGAATAATATGATCGATATATTAACCCTTTTGCTCAAGTATAAGAAAATAATTATTGCAGTCGCGGTGATATCATTCCTGCTGTCCGCAGCGGTGAGCCTGTTGCTGCCGAAGCGGTTCGTGTCATCCGCCTCCATAGTACCCGACTTCATCGAGAGGGATCTGAGCGGTGGGGGAGGGTTCCTTTCTCAGTTCGGAGACTTCGGGCGGCTATACTCCAATATTATGAGAGTGAACAGGAACCGGGTGATGGAATTTATAATCAGAAGCCGTGAAATGGCCTCTCTCATGGATAAGCAGCTGGACCTGAAGGAAAAGTACGGGGTCAGTCATGACCGTGAGGTCCGGGAGGAGTTAGGGGAAAATACCGGTGTGGTTCTTCGCGACGAGGGAGTTATTCTTATCTCGGTTGAAGATGGTAGCGCCGGGGGTGCCAGGGAAATGGTAGAGCAATATCTCCGGAACATCGATTCGCTGATGATTGACCTGGAACAGGAATCGGCGCGGTACAGGATTGCCTTCCTGGAGCAGGAGAGATCTCTGAGGGAGCAGAAGATTTCTGAACTCGATTCCACTATGGCCTCTTTCATGAACGAACACGGGATAATCGAAATAGAGGAACAGATGAGGGCCTCCTACAGGATGCTGACCGAGCTCAGCTCGAGAAAGCAGCTTCTGGAGATGGAAAAGGAGCTCTTGAGAATGAACATGAAGGCAGAAAACCCCTTTCTCAGGAGGACTGAACGGGAGTTAGAGATTCTGGATGAAACGATCCGGGAAATTCTGGGCGGCGGTAAGAATGAAACCTTTGCCCTGATACCGGATATGGAAGATATCCCCGAGCTTGCAGCTGAATATTTCAGGCTGGTCAGTGAGAAGAGGGTAAGGGAGTTCGCGCTCGGTTTTGTAAAGATGAAACTGGAACAGGCGCGGCTCTCCTCCAGGAAGGATGTCAGCGTTATCAGGGTGATAGACTCCCCCTATACGCCGGACCGGAGGGTATGGCCCAGGAGATCACGCATTGTTCTTATTTCGACCATTATAGGGGTAGTGTGGTGCTGCATTATTCTAGTCCTATACCACCGGCGGGAAGAACTCAGGAGTGTAATCGGATTGGACAGCCAGGGGGATGGTTATCGCGGTGGGCCGGAAGGCGTGAACTGATAAGGGGTTAACAGGGAATGGAGCGTGACAGAGTTTACAGGGTGATCATCAGGAAGAGGGTGCTGATCTACCTGCTGCTGGCTCTCGGGGCGGGGATTGCCGGGATCATCCTTCTGCCCTTCAAGGCGGTGAAGATGGGGGTGGCGGCCCTGATCCTGGTACCTTTTATCCTGATAATAGTGGAGCGGCCTGTACTGGCCTTCTACCTGATGATATTTACTCTCTTCTCCTCGGTTTATCTGATAATCCCCATACCTCTTATCAAGCTGCTGGTGCTGGTGACAGCGGCCGCCATGGCGGTGATGATATTCAGGAGGTGGATCCCTTTCATCCACGACAGGTTCTTTCTCCTGCTGCTGTTCATTTTTATCCTGGTAGTTTTTCAATCGCTGATAACAGTGCGTGATACTGCCAGTTATTTCTACAGGCTGGATAACCTGGTAAAGAATATAATAATACTTCTTATAGCCACCCAGTTCGTTCGTAACAGAAGAGAGTTCAGAAGATTCCTGCTGGTAATAATCATGGGATTTGTGGTAATGAATTATCTTCCACTGCTTCGTCCAGCCACAGGTGAAAGCTCGGGTGTATCGGGTGCCATCCTGGTGGAGCAGGCTGTATTCCGATACGGAGGGTACATCAGGGAGCCGAATTTTCTTGGTTTCAACCAGTTCTTTCTTATGCCGCTTCTGCTCTTTCTGGCCTCGATCAGAAGAACCGGCCGGATGGCCAGGGTTGCCCTGACAATGCTCTTTCTGGGGAGTATCGCCGTAATCATTATCACATTCTCAAGGGGAGCCTTCCTCACCCTGCTGTTCATGCTTCTTCTGCTTCTAATCATCGAGCGCAGAAACAAGCTGATCCTTTACAGCGGCCTGGCGGTAATCGCAGCCGGCGCATTCATAGCCCCGGTGGTCTACTGGGACAGGATATCATCCATCTTCAGGCTCTCCTCATACATTACGGAGGATTACGCCATCATGAGCAGGGTGATTACCATGAAGGTGGCAGTGATTCTGGGTATGAAAAATCCTCTTTTCGGAGTAGGGCTCGAAAATTTCCTTTATCATGCCGCAAGGTATACCAGCTTCGGTTATGTAGTGCATAATTCCCTGCTCCAGGTCTTCTCCGAGATGGGATTTCCCGGCCTTCTGATCATTATCTCAATAATCATTTATAATTTCAGGCTGATATCACGCCTGGCCAGGGACAGAACAGATAAGGAAAGGGCCAGGCTGGGCAGGTTTCTGCTGCTCCAGCAGATGAGTGTTCTGTTCTGCTCAATGACCCTCCCGGTCGCCTACGATTATCTCTTCTGGTCTGCCCTGTTCATGCCCTCAATTGCGGCCTATGCGTATAAAGCCAGAGATAAAGCAGCTTCGCGCGTTTAATCCTGTTTTTTGATTATATCCCGTAACCTATGGAGATATAGGTCTGCCTGTCGAAGGCCTCTTCAGGGTCCAGCCTGAATGAGATCGCTATATTTGCCGATTTGTAGCTGCTCAGAAAACCGAAGTGCATGATATTCCTGGCGCCGTTGGTCAGCCGCCTGTCCAGGCCGGCAACCACCCCGAAAAGATCCCTGTACACTCTTACCCTTCCTCCCAGCAGCACCCTGTTCATCTCTCCTTCGGTGAATACCGCGTCCCCTTCAATATCCAGCCTCGCCAGGATATTCTCCTGAGAGAGGGCAATATTCCATGAAGGTGATATCTCCTCATCCCTGTCCGGATAGTAGATGGCGCTGTAAAGATTCTTTCCGGTAAGCCCGAACCAGGTGTCTTCTCTCAACCTGACAGTCAAGCCGATATCTGCGGATGTCCCCCAGCTGTCCGCGTCCTCCAGGTCGTTCCAGCCCTTCAGGAATTTCAGTGACAGGCCGAAGCTGGTGATATGATTGATACTGATTGCTCCGGCTACACCTATGGTACTTTCGTTCCAGGCGGAACCGCCGGCCAGCTCCAGGTTCAGGTGTGATACCGTTACGGCGGCTCCAAGGCGCCTGAAAGGGGATGGCCCGTCGATTCCCGCTCTCCGGTCCATCAGCGCGGTTCCCGCAGAGAGGATGCTGTAGTAGGCCGGCATTCCCGGGACCGGTTTGGTGCTGCCCAGGGTGATCTGCCTGCCTTTGAGCAGGCAGAGATTGGCCGGGTTCCAGTACCCGCTGGCATCGCTTTTGACCAGCAGTGTGGCAGCGCCACCCATACCTTCTCCTTCCGCGTCCCATCCCAGTGGCAGGAATGAGCCTCCGCGGGAGCCATCCTGCGCCTTAAGGGGCGCGGCCGCCATGCCCGGCAACAGTATAATCAATAATGCAATAACTCTTTTCATATCCATTCTCATCTGACCACCGAAATGAATTCCTTGTCGGTCCTTTTACTCCCGCCGTAAAATGATGTGCTGATAACAACCAGGTAAGCGCCGTTTCTGACCTCTTCTCCGTCGTTGGTGGTCAGGTCCCATTCAAGTTCGAAATAATCATCCGGCCCCGTTGCGGTAATACTCCTTACCTCTTCTCCGGTCAGGGTGAATATCCTTACCTCTACCCGGAAAGCTTCCATGGCGGTGGTAACCCTGAACAGATCGGTACCCCGGAAGGCCTCCGGGAAGGAGTTGGTGAAAGCCTTTCTGTACTCAACGGTGATCCGGTTTGAACTGCCGCTGATATTTCCGGCCTGGTCGATGCTCCTGGCCCATATCTCTGTTACCCCTTCGTTCAGCTCGATTACAGGATTGGGTATGAATCCCGATTTTGTGAGTGAATCGGTCAGGCCCTCATGATAGGTATAGAATCTCACGTCAGAGGCGATGCCACCCAGTTCTTCTGCGTAGGTTATCGCGATTTCCGGTTTCAGCAGAAAAGAGGTCGGCTGGACCAGGACCGGTGCCGGGGGAGCGGTAGTATCTATGGTGAATGTCAACTCCTCGTTTTCGGACTGATTCAGGCTGTCTCTGGCGGTGAGGCTGAATGTATAGGTCCCTTCCAGGTAGCTTTGCTGAGGCTCTGAATAGATCGAGTCACGGATATTAACATTCCAGTAAGTGGTATCATTCTCGGAATAAACGGTGTCCGGGAAAATCTGATTGGCATCTGCGCCTCCCTCCCTCCATGTGAACCTGAGGCTGTCCACCCTGCTCCTGTCGTAGCAGCTTCCGGAAATCAGGTCGGGTGGCTGGTTGGTAGGGGAGGAGATCTCGTCTATGGTGATAGCCGGCCCCTCGGCATCCACATTGATATGGCCTTCATCTGTTCCCCTGTTGCCGGCCAGGTCCTCTATATTGAAGGTAACGGTATAGATACCGTCTTCAGGAGAAGTAGGATCCCATTCATAGGTGTAGCTGCTGTCCCCGTTGACCTCCTGAAGGTCCAGTTCGGTGGTATCTCCATCCGGGTCGGTTATTGTTCCTCCGGCGGTGCACCCGGGGCTGAAACCTGAAACTGAATAGTATATCAGCACCGGACCTCCGGGAAGAGCCGGCGAGAAGATCCCCGGTTCGATCCGGGTGATATTGATCACCGGGGCGTCTGTGTCGATTATCACGGTCCTTCTGATCTCTGTTACCGTATCGGCCCTGACCGCCCTCAGGTACAGCAGATACTGGTCATCCGGAAGCAGGCTGTCCAGCGAGTCCCTTCCGGTCCAGAAGAAACTGTAGACTGCGGGGTCAGGAGAGATAAGGTTCAGAAGTGAATCGTATACCTGTGTTTCCCCGGAATCCTCAAGGGTTACGGCAAGAGAATCAAAGTTGTTCTGAAGCGTTACTTCCACCCTTGAGAAGTCCTTGCTGCCGTCGGAATCAGGGGAGATCGAAGGGTGGTCTATTATAATACCTATCTCCGCTGACTCAGCGGCAGCGGTGGATATCAGCACAAGCAGCATTATAATAGCTAATCTGGTTTTCAAGCTTTTCTCCAAGAGTTAAGTTTCATGAATTATAAGAAGTTATATACTACTCAGTCAAGCCGAAAGAGAGAAACCGGATAAATATTGTAATTACCGGTCTTTCTGGCTGCCTCCGTTCTTTTCCCTGATTTTTCTTATCAGCTGGCCGGCGGGGGAGAGGGGGTTCATCTCTTCGGCCTCAATCAGGTATTTCAGCGCTTCCTCATCTCTGCCCAGCTTTTCCAGGAGGTACCCCAGCTGCAGGTATACCCTGTAATCAAGGGTTACCGACCTGTTGATCGCTCTCTTGAGTATCCGGACTGCTTCTCCGTACTGCTTATTAACGCTTCTGATGCTGGCAAGGTTGAAATAACCCTCCCACCTGACCGGAACCATGGATATCGCTTTCAGGTAAAGCTCCTCGGCTTTTTCATATTCTCCTTCTTCCTGAAGCTCCGATCCCCGGTTGAGCATGGCTGAATAAAGGTTTTCCCTGTATTCACTGCTTTCCGGGTCAAACAGGAGTGCCCTGCGGTAGGCTCTGACCGCATCCCCGTACTCGCCCGAATGGTTGAGTGCGTAACCGAGTTTGGTCCAGTATAGCGGGTTGGACTCGAATCGTTCTGTCAGGATCCTGAGCTGTTCCGCGGCATCGGCAAACCACTCTGCTTCTATGTATGCATTGGCCAGGGCGAAACGGTACTCCGGATTATCCTTCTGAAGCCGGAGGGCTTTTCCGAAATTAGATACCGCGTCAAAATATTCCTCTTTTCTCAGGTTCAGCTCTCCCAGCCTGTAGAAAACCTCACTTCTGGTACTATCCTTTTCGGCGGCAATTCTATAGTATTTTTCGCTCTTCTGGTAATCCCGCTTCTCCAGAGCCCTGGATGCTATTATCGATTCAGCTGTTCCTGCCTGAATATCCAGATCAAGCAGCCTCCGCTCAGCTCTCTCCGGCGAACTGTTTACCAGCACTATCGGGATGAGGTGAATTATTCCGGCTGAGGTAAGAACAAGGGCCGCCCTCCGGAATGAAACCGCATCTC
>WJIX01000324.1 GCA_014730075.1 bacterium
CCGGTCCTGGGAATATGCAACGGCGCCCAGGTGCTGGTCGAAGCGGGATTCATACCGGGGGTTCACTGGGAGAAGATTGACCTGGCACTTGCTCCAAATATAATGAGCGACCGTGAAGGATATTACTGCAATTGGGTTTACCTCAGGGTGGAGAATAATGGCTGCCTGTGGACCGGTGAGTACCATCCCGGATCGGTAATACCTGTTCCGATAGCTCACGCGGAGGGGCGGTTTGTAACCTCCGATCCGAAAATAGTAGAAGAAATGAAGAAGAATGACCAGATAGTGCTCCGCTACTGTAATGAATCCGGAGATATCCGGGAGGACTTCCCGGTCAATCCCAACGGGTCTTTTGAGAATGCCGCCGGTATATGCAATCCGGAGGGGAATGTGCTGGCCATGATGCCTCATCCGGAAAGGGCCTCCTGGCTCAGGCAGATCCCGGAGGATATTTCAGGCAGGTGGGGCGCTATAAGGAGAAAGAACTGCGGGGTCTCCGAGGGTATGGAGACGGAGGGTTCCGGCCTGGGGTTCTTCCGATCCCTGGCCCCGCCGGCATGAGAACTGGAGACTGCAGATATAAGGAGGATAATTTGGAGGGCCGAGTTGATTTATGGGTGAAGCTCAAGGTTGCCGACCTGGTGGTCGAGACCGCCTGGTTTACTCTTACCGAGAAGCTTGATTTTACGGGTTCTCTTTTCGGTCTCAGCAGGTATTCCTGCTGGTTCATCAGAGCTTCGGGCCCCGATATGGAAATCATACTGGATGAACTGGATGGCACAGTAACCCTCGACAGTGCCTTTTTCAATCAGAATAAACACCGTTATTCCCTGGTAGCCGCCGGCCCGGAGGGAACGAAGATACCGGGAAGAAGGGGCGATTTCGAGCACGAGAACGATTTTGTCCTCCGGGATAGCACCCCGGACGGGAACCGGCTGAGCCAGCGGCCTGATTTCAGCCTGTACGCGTGTGACTGCCTCATCACTACCGGGGGTGCCGGAGCAGATTACGCCGGGCGACTGAGGTCCAGGGTGGAGAGGATCAGTATCTCCCAGGTGGAATCGGGTGAGGTATGGAGGGTGATCCTGAAAGCGGACAGCAGAGAAGAGGCACTGGAGCTGGTAGAGTGTATCGCGGTGACCCGTTCCCGCAGGGAGGGGTTGCTCCTGAACCCTCACTATCAGAGTCACCGGATACTTGGAATTGAAGAGATACCTGGAAGACGGGAGTAGTAAATGAAAGAAGAATGCGGCGTGTTCGGCATTGTGGGAAGCGGCGGAGCGGCAGCGCTCTCTTACCTGGGCCTGTATTCGCTCCAGCACCGGGGCCAGGAAAGCTCCGGAATAATAACTTCCGACGGTGAAAGCATGTACGAGCACAAGGCGATGGGGCTGGTCTCAGAGGTGTTTACCGAGGAGATTCTGAAAGGGCTGAAGGGAGATATAGCGATCGGCCATAACCGTTACTCCACCACCGGGATGTCGCGGCTGGTAAATGCTCAGCCGTTCATGGTCAACTGTAAAATCGGAAAGATAGCGATCGCGCATAACGGCAATCTGATTAACGCCGCTTTCCTGAGGGCCGGAATGGAGAAGAAAGGTTCCATATTCCGTAGCGGTATGGATAGCGAAGTAATACTTCACCTGATTGCCAAGAGTAGAAAGAAGAATATCACCGAGATGATCATAGATGCCCTGAGGCAGGTGGAGGGTTCCTACTCGGCTGTATTTCTGCTGGAGGACAGGGTGATAGCGGCGAGGGACCCTCATGGATTCAGGCCGCTCTGTATAGGCAAACTGGATGATTCGGTAGTATTCGCTTCGGAAAGCTGCGCCTTTGATATTCTCGAAGCGGAGTACACCGGTGAAGTCGCCCCCGGGGAGATATGTATCGCCACCCGGGACAGGTTCGAGTCTATACAGTTCAGCGAGCCGGCTGACCCGCTCTCCAAATGCATATTCGAATATATATATTTCTCCAGGCCGGACAGCAGGGTGTTCGGAGAGAATGTGGATAAGGTCAGGAGAAAGATCGGCAGGCGGCTCAGCCAGGAATCGCCCGTGGATGCCGACATGGTAATTTCGGTTCCCGACTCCAGCAATACCATAGCCCTCGGTTACGCGAACCAGTCCGGGATCCCGTTCGAACTTGGGCTTATCCGTAACCATTATGTGGGCCGGACCTTCATTCAGCCGGAACAGGCTGCCAGAGACTGGGATATCAGGATCAAGTTCAATCCGGTGAGGGGAGTGCTGGAAGGGAGGAGGATAATAGTAGTGGACGATTCCATTGTCCGGGGCTCCACCATGAAGAAGCTGGTGGCCATGCTCAGGGGGGCGGGAGCCTCTGAAATCCACCTGAGGATAGGGTCTCCACTGATTACCCATTCGTGCTATTTCGGGATCGATACCCCCACTACCGGAGAGCTGATAGCTTCCAGGTATTCACTGGAAGAGATAAGAGATTTTCTGGAGGTGGAGAGCCTGGCCTATATCTCTCTTGAGGGGCTTCGCTCATGCGTAAAGGAACGGGAAGATTACTGCGTGGCATGCTTCAGCGGAGATTACCCTCTCTGCGGGGAGGCAGTGGAACGCGGGGAACGGGGATGCCAGGGATGCGGCGGCGGCAACAGGTCCGGATTCGGAGAATAGAGATGAACCCACTTCCAGGACTGGCAAGAGAAGATATTGAGGGGCTGCTGGAGTTTGCCATCTCCGGAGGATCTGAATTTGCCGAACTCTTCGTGGAGGACAGAAGCTCTTTCTTTTACCTGCTGGAGGAAGGCAGGGCGGAGAAGATATCCAGCGGAACAGACGCCGGGTTCGGGATCAGGATAATAAGGTCGGGAAGCACATTCTACGGTTTTTCCAATATCATAACCAGGGATGAAATGATGGCAGTGGCGAGTACCCTCCTGGAAGATGTTGACGGGGCAGGGGGTAATTACACCCCTCCCGGAGAGGTAGTATCCTGCAGGGGGGAAGGGGTGCGGATTGCGGCCGAAGACCTGCCTCCCGGCGAAAAGCTGGAGCTGGGCTTTGCCGCCGACCGGGAGGCCAGAAAGGTATCCGGGGATATAGCCCAGATAAGCGTGAGGTACGGCGACAGCCGCCAGCTGGTAAGGATATTCAACAGCGATGGAGCCGCGGTTGAGGATCTGAGAAGGCAGATATTCCTTAATATAAGGGCGGTTGCCTCCAACCGGAAGGGAACCCAGGCCGCGTCCAGAAGCATCGGTGGCAACCACGGGTTCGAATATCTCAACCCCGGCCTTGCCGCAGATATGGCCCGCCAGACCGCCGAAAGTGCGGTAAGAATTCTTCACGCCCCCAGGATATCAGGAGGTAGCATGCCGGTGGTAATTGGAAGCGAAGCGGGCGGCACCATGGTACATGAGGCGATAGGCCATGGTCTGGAGGGGGATTCCGCCTGCCGGGGCCAGTCTATCTACAGCGGCAGGGTGGGCGAAGAGGTCGCTTCCGGGCTGGTCACCGTGGTGGATGACAGCACCCTGGAAGGGAAGAGGGGCTCTTTCAGCTTTGACGATGAAGGTACCCCCGCCGGCAGGACTGTGCTGGTGGAAAAAGGCATTTTAAAAGGATTTATTCACAGCCGTGAATCGGCCACAAGGAGTGGGACAGTCAGTACCGGGAATGGCCGCAGGCAGTCTTTCAGGTACCGGCCGATAGTAAGAATGACCAATACCATGATAACACCCGGAGAGCATGATCCCCGTGAAATCATTCAGAGCGTGGAGAAGGGACTGTATGTTAAGAGGATGGGGGGCGGGCAGGTAGACACCTCTTCCGGCGATTTTGTTTTCAGGGTCAACGAGGGTTACAGGATAGATAATGGCAGGATAACAGACCCTGTCAGGGGAGCGACCCTGATCGGGAACGGCCCCTCCATACTCCGTCAGATAGATATGGTTGGAAACGACCTCGGTTTCGATATCGGCACATGCGGTAAGGATGGCCAGCATGTGCCTGTTTCAGACGCTCAGCCGACCATAAGGGTTCCCTCCATAACTGTTGGTGGCGAGGAGTAGGATTTGACTGGCAGTTTTTCCGACATCTTCTACGGAGGTATTCTTCCCTCTGTCAAACGCCCCGCCCGTTACATCGGTGGCGAACTCAATCTTCTGTCCTCCGGGTACCGCGGCGGCGAATATAATATCCTCCTGGCGTTCCCGGACGTTTACGAGCTGGGTATGTCCTACCAGGGTATACACACCCTGTCCCGCCGCCTCTCCGGACTGGAGGGAATTAATTTCGAGTTCTGTTTCGCGCCCTGGCCCGACCTGGAGAAGCTGCTGAGAAAGTGTGATCTGCCTCTTCTCTCCGCCGAGACCGGAACCCCGGCCGGCGATTTCGATCTGATTGGAATATCACTCACATACGAACTTCACTATACTAATATGCTGCGCATGCTTAATCTTGCCGGGATACCCCTTGAACGGGGTCGGAGGTCGGAGAGAGACCCTCTGGTGGTTGCAGGGGGCCCCTGCGTGATGAATCCACTCCCATACCTGAAAAGTCTGGACGCAATTTTCCTGGGAGACGGGGAGGAGTCACTGCGGGAGGCGGCAATCCTCCTGAGGGATTTGAAGAGAGAGGGAACCGGAAGAGATAAGGCCAGGGAGAGATTGTCATGTGTGCGTGGAGTCTATGTGGAAGGATTTTCAGATTCAGTTTCAGCCCGGAAATATACTTCCGGACCGGCCGGTGACCGCTCAGTTCCCTACGAAATGCCGGGGATTGAACAGGGCTGGAAACCTGTGGTTCCTCACACGGGGATTGTCCATGACCGTCTTATCCTGGAGGTCCAGAGGGGGTGTTCCAGGGGATGCCGGTTCTGCCAGGCCGGGATGCTTTACCGGCCCTGCCGGGAGCGTACCGTAGAGAGTATTATGACTTCGGTAATGGATGGCCTGGATGGCAGCGGCTGGGAAGAAGTATCCCTTCTGTCCCTCTCAACTTCTGACTACTCAAAACTGGAAGAGCTGGCCGTCGGCCTGGCCCCTGAGCTGAAAAGAAGAAAGGTCTCCCTGGCCATGCCCAGCCTGAGGCCGGAAACTGTGAATGACGGAATGATAGAGGTACTCTCAACCGGAAAGAGGTCCGGTTTCACCATTGCTCCGGAAGCGGGGACTGAACGTCTGCGGCGTGTAATAAACAAGGATATCTCCGACCGCGCAATTCTGGACTGTTCCCGGAAGATACTGGAGGGAGGTTGGCGCACTCTGAAACTCTACTTCATGATCGGCCTTCCCACCGAAAGAGAGGAGGACCTGGAGGGGATCATAAGTCTGATTAACCGGATACTTGAGATAAAGAGGAATATGAAGCTGAATGTCACCATATCGCCATTCGTGCCCAAGCCCCATACACCTTTCCAGTGGGAGAGACAGTGCGGGATAGATGAGATCAGGGAGAAGGAGGAATACCTCTCTTCTCGCCTCAGCGACCGCCGCCTGAACCTTCAGCTCAGAAATCCGGAGGTCAGCGTGCTGGAGGGCATACTGGCCAGGGGAGGGACGGAGCTCTGGCCCGTTCTGCTCGAAGCGGTCCGCCGGGGGGCGAAGTTCGAGGGATGGACCGAACATTTCAATTTCAGCACCTGGGAAAAAGCTCTGGCTGATTTCGGGATTGATCCCGGAAATCTGATTATCGGCAGGGACCCTGCCGGGGAGCTGCCCTGGTCCCGTTTCAACACACTGGTAAGCGACAGGTTCCTGCTGAAGGAGAGAGAAAAAGCCTACCGGGGGGAGTTGACTCCCGACTGCAGGGAAGGGGTCTGCTCCGGCTGCGGGGTGTGCGGCTGTCTGGATGAGAAGGCCGTTTCCTCGATTGATTCCGGGGTCGGCGAAGGAGGGGAAAAAGAATCAACCGGAGATAGCCGTTCTTACCATGATAGCGGCAAAGATCAGAGCCAGCCTGTATATTTCCGATACCGCTGCACCTTCTCCAAGACCGGGAAGATAAGGTTTATTTCCCACCGGGACCTGGTGGATGTGTTGCGAAGGGCGATAAAGAGGACCGGCCTTCCGGTCTGCTACAGCGGAGGCTTCCACCCTCAGTCGAGAATTTCGCTCTCCCCGCCGCTGGCTGTGGGGATGGAGGGTGAGAAAGAGTTTTTCGATATGAAGTTATGCAGAGAGACCGATATTTCGCCTGGCATCTTCGAGCGGCTTCTGCCAGAAGGGATCACCGTGACAGAGTGTGCCGGGCCCTTTTCCAGGAGCGAAGGAAAGCTTCCGGAGAATTCCATATTCCATTATTATCTTGATTTTAATTTAATTAGGCACATAATAGAATCAGGAGATGATTATGCCGGAAATGCCACGGCAATGGATAAATACTATCTGCTGGGACAGGCCCTCGGGCTGGATAAAAGCGCCGGAGAGCCTGCCGGGCTGGCAGAACCAGCTTCCCTGCTGAGAGATGAATTAGACGCCCTGTTTGAAAAGGGCGGGAGTATAATAGACCGTAAGGGCAGAGAAAGGTCCACGAAGGGATGCCGGACAGGGGAGCTGAGAGGCGATATTCTGGAACTCTTCCTGGCCGTTGATAAGGGTGTGGGAGTTACCCCCGCGGATATTCTTGCCCTGTTTCTGCCCGGGGAACTGGTCCCCCTGGTAAGGATCAGAAGGAAATCGATTTATTACAGGAGAGGAGGGGAATACTTGGATCCGGTTGAATTAGTAAGCTGAATATAAGTATTCGCAGATTTATGTCAAAAAAAGGGAAAAAGAGCAAATCGCATAGGAAGAAAATGAAGAAGGAAATAATAATCAACTACACCGAACAGGAGGTCCGGATAGCCAAGCTCGAGGATGACGAGCTGGTGGAATTCTTTATCGAACGGGAGGATGACAAGAGGACTGTGGGGGGGATATACCTGGGCCGGGTTAACGCGGTAGTGCCAGGGATCCAGGCTGCGTTCGTGGATGTGGGAAAGGAGAAGGCGGCTTTCCTCCATGTAAGCGACGTGGGAACTGGCAGCGTTGACCCCGATCTGATAGAGGACGAAGATGTAGACATAAATGAAGGGAAGAAGAACATCAACTCGGTCCCCATCCAGAACCTGCTGAAGAAGGGTGACGAGATACTGGTACAGATACGCAAGGAGGCTATTGGCACCAAGGGGCCCAGGATCTCTTCACAGCTTTCGCTTCCCGGGCGTTACGCTGTCCTGATGCCGGAGTTGAACCACGTGGGGGTAAGCAAGAAGGTCCGGGACCGAAGGGAGAGGTACCGCCTGAAGCAGATAGCAAGAAAGTACCGGCCTTCCAACTGCGCGGTGATCATCAGGACTGTGGGCAGTGGCGTGGAGGAGGAACATCTCCAGGACGATATAAAGCACCTGGAGAAGCGGTGGAAGAAGATCAGCAGGAAAGCGAAGGGAGCTTCCGCGCCGGCACTGATTCACGAGGATGTGGACCTTACCATATATTCGATAAGGGATCATGTAAGCGAAGATATAGACAAGATAACAATTGACGACCAGGACGAGTACAGCAGACTGATAGCCTATCTGAAATCTCACGCTCCCAACCTCGCCTCCAAGGTTGAGCTATACCGTAAGGACCCCCCCATATTCGATTTCTTCGACGTGGAGAGGGAAATCGAAAAGACCCTGGAGAGCAAGATCTGGTTCCGCAAGGGGGGCTACCTGGTTATCGAGCACACTGAGGCGCTGGTAACCATAGATGTCAACACCGGCAGGTTCACCGGGAAGAAGAACCAGGAGGAGACTATTCTGGAGACCAACCTGATCGCCGCCCGCGAGATCGGCAGACAGCTTCGACTCAGGGATATCGGCGGGATAATCGTGGTTGATTTTATCGACATGGAACAGGAGAAGAACAAGCGTAAGGTCTACCAGGAGTTCCGCCGGGTGCTTAGAAGGGATAAGTCTCCCAACCGGGTTTCCAAGATCAGCGACCTGGGGCTGATCGAGGTCAGCCGAAAGAGGGTCCGCCCCAGTCTTCTGCACTACTACAGTGATGAGTGTCCATACTGCAAGGGGAGCGGCAAGATTCTCAGTATAGAGTCGATGGCGATGAAAATCGAGCAGTGGATCAGAAGGTGCGGTTACCGGGAGAAGCTCAAGGGGGTCCAGTTCAGGGTCAACACTCTGGTGGGGCTTTATATCCGGAATGAGAGAGGGAAGTATATAGATGAGCTCTCCGAGGAGTACAGCATGCAGATCGAAATTATCGATGATCCCAAGCTTCACCGTGAGGAATTCAAGGTACTCTCCCTGGACGGAAAGAAGGACCTCAAGGGCAAATATGTATAGTCAGGTTTCTCTCCGGGCTCCCTGAGATCAATCGGAAGACCCGTCCCATCCACCCAGCCTTGCCCACAGGTACCATGCGGCGTAAGCCTTCAGATTTGCGTTGAGCGGCTGGGTATGGGCCGCCGGGCACTGGTACCATTCGCCGGGATGGGCGTTCTGCCAGTCAATCGCCCAGTTGGCGTCGAAGTAGCCGTCACCGTCGCTGTCGTAGTCACAGTTGTCGTTGGCATCCATGTCAGCGTAGAAGTTGCCATCCGGGTCGTACGATTCGATATCAGCAAAATCGTAGAGGATCTTGCCGTTGTCGATGCAGTAATCTCTTATCTGCTGATTTCTGACGAAGATATTGCTCCCGGGAGATTCACCGGTGAGGTGCCCGGTCATATAAACGAAGGAGACCGAGGGGTAATCGTTCTCGAGGCCGCTCATCAGGGAGAGGTAGTTATTGATATAACTCTCACTGGCGAACCTGACCTGCCCGCACCAGGACCATATTACCACATTTACATCCTGGTTCGAATTGAGGTAGCTCCGGGTGGCCGCTTCCCACGATGAACCATCGGGATTACCG
>WJIX01000325.1 GCA_014730075.1 bacterium
GATCCATGGCGACCACATCAAATTCGATATGGATAATCTTGCCACGTTCGGGGTCAAAAGGATGATCGTAGAACCATTCGTTGATCCATCCCGAAGGATAGAGATACCACATTCCCCCGTTGAATCCGCTTCCTCCGCCACCGACAACTTCCCCGCTGGTATCAACCGAAATAAAGAAGGTATCTTCGATCGGCTCGGCCTGTAAATCGGCGACAACGAAGATCGCAATCAGAATACAGATGATAAAAGATAGTTTACGCATAATTGCTCCTCTGCAGTGTTTCTTCAGATGTAAGGGTTGCGAGCTACCCTGATGCTGTGGATGTAATTAGTTAGAGTTGTTCTAGGTTCTGATTTATTATCTATAATTCCCCGGCAATCACCTCCCTCTTTGCCGATGAAGGGTATCTGCCCTCCAGGTTATAGAAATCCTCATATCTCCTGAGCGTTTCAGAGGCAGCTAATCCTGCCCCTTCAACAACAACCACCCTGTAACATTAACGAAATGAAGTGCACCTGCTAGCCCATAATACCCCTCTATTTTATCATATAATCAGCAGGTTAGTCAACGGTTTATTAATACAATTGGAGTTTTGGTGTGGAAATATTACCTGACTATCAGCCGCAAATAAATTATACTATATAACCTGTTATTCAGTTAACACTTAACAGAAGGAGAAATGATGGAGCGAACACGCTTTCCGAGGGTATTCTGGGTGGCTAACCTGGTGGAGGTCCTGGAGAGATTCTCTTATTACGGTATCTACATGGGATTCGGTATATATATGGAGTACCTCGGCTACAGCAAGGGCCAACTGGGTATTATTCAGAGCATTTTCCTTCTGATCTCCTATACCATTCCCGTAATATCAGGGACATTCGCAGACAGATACGGATTCAAGAAGGTGCTGATAATATCATACCTGGCCTATCTGCCATCCATCCTGCTCCTGATACTGACAAAATCATACTCCGGAGTTGCCCTGACCATGCTTAGTATTGCTCTGGCAGCCGGCATATTCAAACCCCTGGTATCAGGAACGGTCCGTGCGGTAACCGATAAGACCAACAAGACTCTAGGGTTCGGGGTCTTCTATGCCATGGTCAACGTGGGAGCTTCCTTCGGCCCCCTGATCGCGGGGAGGCTGAGAGCTATATCCTGGAATTACGCTTTCCTCGCTGCAGCGATATCGATAGGATTAATGCTCCTGATTACCATATTTTTCTATAAGGAGCCGGAGAGAGAGATCAGCGGGATAACCCTGGGAGAAAAATTCAAGGATATCTGGATAGCCCTCTCCGACGGCAAATACCTTCTGTTCCTTATACTCCTGGGAGTCTTCTTCTGGCTCCCCTTCTGGGCCTTCTTCAACCTGGCCGCTATCTATATCGACAAGAACCTGGATACAGCCCGCCTGTTCATGAACGTAAGGTCTGTATTCGGAAGTGGTTTCGCCAATTTTCTCTCTCACCAGGCGGAGGACGGGACCAGGAAACTGCTGGGCGAGACTATCGCACACACCGGCTACGTTATAATGATACTGCAGATATTCGTTTCCCGCATCGCCGAGAGATTCAAGGCGATACCGACCTTCCTGTTCGGGCTTTTCGTAATGTTCGTTGGATTCTGCGTTATAGGGATATCCCATTTTACCGCACCGGCGATGGTGCTGCTGGGAATCGCCCTGTTCGCCCTGGGCGAGATGCTATCCAGCCCAAGGATCCAGGAGTATATCACCTGGATAGCTCCCAAGGAGAAGGCGGGACTTTATATGGGCACCAATTTTCTATCCACCGGACTGGGTGGCGCCCTCAGCGGGGTTATCTACACTTCCCTCTACGGCTATTTCCGGGAGACCGGGCACCCCGATTATGTATGGTATGCACTGGGGCTTCACATGATACTGGGGCTGGTAGCCATTCATATATTCACCAGGACACTGGGAGAATTCGAGGAGCTTGAGGAATAGCCGTAGTTTTATTATTCCAGCCTTATCCACGGGTGGCTGTACCAGAAATAACGGTTCATCTCTCTGTGCCGGGCCGTAAAATTGTATCTGCTCCTGCCCACCGGGAGCGGGCTTTTCGCCCTTACCCTGAGAATGCCTTCATCCCTGTCAACCCACTCGACATCAGTTCTTCCCTGGCCGCTGACAAAACATGCCAGGGTTGATTTACTGTACGCCCCTTCTGCCAAATCCAGCCTGAGAGAGGGTGACTGGACCGAATCGGGTATCAGAGGATCCTCCGGGCGGGCAGACTCTACCGGAAGCGGGAGACTGTGGATCTTGATCCTGAAACTCTCGGGATCGGAATAGGGGCCGGATACGGGGAACCTGGGAAGAGCATGGAAGTCGCTCCATTTTCCGGCCGGCCCGGACTGCTGGCCGAAAGCTATCACTCCCAGCTCCTCTACTATTTTCTTCAGCCGGATATCGTATTCTCCGTAGGGGTAGGCAAACATGAACACCTCGGTATTCAGCTCTTCGCCCAGCCTCCTTAAAGATGTCATGATATCATCCCTGACATTTCTCTCCCATTCACTGTCCGATTCTCCCTCCCGGCGGCGCAGCATGTAATGGTGGGAGTGTCCATGGCTGGCCGGCTCTATCCCCCTCTTTTCCGCTTTGCGGATCTGCTCCCAGCTCATATATCCCGGAAGCCGCTGATCCACTGCAGCTGTCGGTATGAACAGGGTGGCGGGATAACCGAACTCCTCCAGAATTGGAAGCGCCCTGTTATACACCGATATGTAGGCATCATCGATAGATATGGCCACGCATGAGTCGGGCAGCTCCCTGCCCGAACGGAGGTGCTTGGCCACCCTTCCCAGCGGCCAGACCCGGCATCCTGTCTCCTTTATTATATTCAGGTGCCTTCTGAATCTTTCAAGGGTAACGGTGGTAGAAGGGGGATGCTCATCCCCGAAGAAATGGTACTGCAGGATCACCGCATGGCCGGCACAGCGCGGCTCCTGGAACAGGAGAATAGCTGCCGCAAATACTATCATCATTACCAGCAGGCCTGATCTGATATACTTATTCATCATTAACCGGTTTCTTAATGGGAAATGCCAGTACCACCCTGAGAGAGCAGATGGCTGCTCTTATCACTCTCTGCCAGGAGTGTTTCATAACTGAAATCCTCAAAGAATTCACTGTTTACTCTCAGCATCAGGCGTATTTCATCTATATATTCTCCCCGCCTGGTGGAATAGGCCCGCAACCCCTCCGCCAGCTGGTAGCTGTTCAGGGAGCCCTCCTCAAGCCTCTGTCGCAGCCTCAGCGAACGGAATGGCTGATAGGCGCTGAATGTGTTCAGGTTACGGAGATAACTCCTCACTGACTCATTGACCGTTCCGAAAGTGGCTACTTCGTAGATATCTCCTTCCGGCCTCTGGTCCGGCACAATCCCGCAGGATTCTCTGAAGCACCACTGCCCGAAGAGATTATTCCCGACTCTGGCGAACCTGGAAGTACCCCAGCCCGATTCTATAGCAGCCTGTACCGAGGCCAGTGGCAGGGGAACAACATCTATTCGCTCCATAAGGACTTCCCAGGTGAAATTATCAGAGTAATCCCCCTTTACCCTGTATTCATCCATCAACCTGGTGACAAAATCGATTTCATCGCCGGAGAGGTCATATCCGTTAAGAGACCTGGCATACAGTTTCCTGAATTTCCACTTGTCCTCCCTTATCCTCTGATTTTCATCTCTTATGATAGGGCGGATAAAATCAAAAAACATCTTCTTTCTCTCGGTGATCCCGTAACGGCTGAAGTCGGGAAGCTGATATACCGCAACCGGTTCCCTCCGGGAAATCTCAACCTTCTGCATACCGGCACCTGCATAGCCCTGCCCTTGCTCACACCCGCCCGGCAGCAGTAGAACTGCCAGGAAAGAGATTATGGATAAGACCTTATTCTGCAGCTGAATCAAATTGTAACCTTTCATTTTCCGGATTCTTTAAAGTCCCTGCTTTATCACCTTACCAGGTCAAGAAATTCCATCCGTGTCTTGCTGTCCTCTCTGAAAGCCCCCAGCATGGAGCTGGTTATTATGGTTGCGTCTCCTTCTTCCACTCCCCGCATCGCCATGCAGAGGTGGAGGGCTTCTATGGTTACGGCAACCCCGTGGGGCTGTAGATAGGACATCAGGCACTTTGCTATCTCGCTGGTCAATCTTTCCTGAACCTGGAGTCTCCTGGAGAAGATCTCTACTACCCTGGGGATCTTGGACAATCCTATTATCTTTCCCTTCGGAATGTAGGCGATGTGGCACTTTCCGAAAAATGGCAGAATGTGATGTTCGCAAAGGCTGTACAGCCCTATATCCCTGACGATCACCATCTCGTCATATTCCTCTTCAAAGACCGAGCCGGACATCACTTCATCGACGTCTGCTCTGTACCCGCTGGTTAGGAAAGAAAGCGACTCTTTCACTCTCCTGGGAGTTTCAGCCAGGCCTTCCCTGCCCGGATCGTCCACCAGATACTCCAGAATTTTCTTTACATCTTCTTCCATGATTACTCCGACGATAAAATATCACTATACTGTATAATCAATTTTCAGAGTATAGCAAGCCCCAATTTGAAAAAAATCAGTGAAAGTCCTCCGGCACGGAAACGGCTTTCCGGCCTGGCTGTCAGGTTTCAACACTCAAATTTTACGAAGTATATATCCCCAAAAACAGCAGATTATTCTTATTTTCGTTAAAATACCGTCCCTCAGGATGCAACAGGTTCTTTTTCCTTCGATTCATTATGGGGAACAAGGACCCTGACCGGCTCATCCAGCTCTTTCCTGTAGGAGAATTTCTTCAGTCTTTCAAGAATTGAAAAACTTACTTCCTGACCCCTTGCCACCAGCAGCAACCCTCCGGTGTTCTTCACATCCTGATCGAATACCATCCCTATATCCATTTCATTTACCCTTACCGAACGTCTTTCCATTTCGGGTATCTGGCATACCATCCCCTCCAGGGCTTCAACAATCTCACCATTGTATAGATCCTTGCCGGCCCGGAGTTTCTTGGCAGCCCTTTCGGGAGTATTACCGTGCATGGTAAGATTATCAAACTCCAGCACCACATTCAGAATCTGAGAGCCCAGGCTGACAAAGTTTATCCCGCTGTCAAGACTGCCGCCTCCCCTCTCTTCCGGTTCGAGCTGGTGCCTGATGATCCCGGTTACCTCTTCGAGCCGGGGAATTGCCTCCAGCAGCTTCGCGCCAACCTCCGGATGGCCTGAATAAGCCTGCTCCTCTTCCTTCTCAAGCTTCTGGTCGGCGTAGATCTTCTCCAGGGTGCTGGGATGCAGTGTAATGCACCCTATCTGAGAGAGCATGGCCGCTATCTCCAGTTTCCACCTGTCATCTACCTTGAGCTTCTCGGCAACCTGCCGGCAGTATTTCTTGAGTCTCATTGCCCTGCTGAAAGCTATCGGGTTGACTTGAGACAGCACCTCCGTCATTACGTGCACGCTCCCCTTCAGTGTCTCCTCCAGAAGTTCCTTCTCGGCGATTACAAGTTCATACTGCCTCACCGCGTCCTGGACCGTCTTGATAAACTTGTCAGTGTCTACCGGTTTGGTAAGAAAACGGAACACATTCCCATGGTTTACCGCTGTCATTGCCGAATCGAGGTCCCCGAAGCCTGTTATCATAACCTTGACGGTATCGGGATAATGCTCTCCCACCTGGGAGAGAAATTCTATCCCGCTCAGCCCGGGCATCTTCAGGTCGGAAATAACCACCGCATACGGCCCCTTGGCCCTGATAGTCTTCAGCCCCTCTTCCCCCCCCAGGGCTGTATCTACATGTGAGACCTTCTTACGCAGCTGTCTTCTATACGCTATCAGGATATTTGGTTCATCATCTACACAGAGTATCTTGTCATTCATGCTATCACCTTCTCTGCAATAATCCCTCTCCATTTATCAATTTTATCTTCAATCCCCAACCCCTCCAGATATTTAATATCAAAAGAGTTATCATTACCATCCTCTTCCGAGATTAGCGATTCAGCCATATGAACCGAGGTCAGGCAATCGAAATCGCCTTCAGGTGCATCCGACGGAGTATGATGATACCTGATAGCCCGGGTTATCCTCTCCGCATAAC
>WJIX01000326.1 GCA_014730075.1 bacterium
CCCCCCACTATCGATATCCCCAGCTTCTCCGATGCCCTGTGGATCTGGCCCGTTATCCTGTCCAGGGCTTCTTTCTCTTCAGCGGGCAGAAGGTAGATGACAGTCAGCCACTCCGGGTCGGCCCCGGAGGCGGCTACATCGTTGCTGGCTATATTAATTCCCACCGTTCCGATCTCCTCGGCAGCGAATATAATGGGATCCGTGTTAACTACCAGGATCTGCTCTCCTATCCTGATGGCGGCGGTATCCTCCCCATATGCCGGGCCCAGTATAACGCTGTCTTTCTTGCTGCCAGTGCGGGAAAACACATATCGCTCCAAGTCGCCTGGACTGACTTTGCCGATCATCTCTTCCTCCCTGAGATATTAAGACCAATCTGCCTTCTGCCTATCCGCTCTCTGCGGCCAGCCCGAAATTAACAATCAATGCTATAACAATATACCCGGCTTATAAAGCTAAAACTGACCCGGAGGTCCAGCGCCTCCTTGATCAGCCTTGCACCCTATACTTATCGTGATACAATGTTCTCTGAAAGCTTTCTTGTTCAAGTGTAAATATAAGAGGCAGGTGCATTATGAAAAAAACCAGACAGCTTCAGCTGATGGCCGATAAACTGAGGATACATTCCATAATATCGACCACCGCCGCAGGTTCGGGTCATCCTACCTCCTGTCTCTCCTGCGCGGAGATAATCAGCTCTCTCTTCTTCTCGAAGATGAAAGCCGGAGATGAATTCATACTCTCAAAGGGGCACGCCGCACCTATACTCTGGGCCGCCTACGCCGAGGCGGGGCTTATCGACCCGGATGAACTGATGAACCTGAGGAAGGTGGACAGCATGCTGGAGGGCCACCCCAGCTTCAGGATGCCGATGGTAAGGACTGCCACCGGCTCCCTGGGCCAGGGGCTCGCTACCGGGACCGGGATGGCGATGGCGATGAAGCTCGGCGATTCCGGAGCGATGGTGTACGTTCTGCTGGGAGACAGTGAATGCTCCGAGGGGAGTGTCTGGGAAGCCGCCAATGCCGCCTCCTTCCACCGGCTGGACAACCTGGTTGCCATAATAGACTGCAACAGGCTCGGCCAGACAGGGGAAACTATGTTCGGACACCGGCTGGAGAACTACCAGCAGAGGTTCCGGGCGTTCGGCTGGGAAACATCCGTCATTGACGGCCACAATATTGACCAGATACTCTCTTCCGTGGAGGAGGCGGACCGGAGCAGCAAACCGTTTGCCATCATAGCAAAGACATTCAAGGGGCGGGGGGTAACTTTCCTGGAGGACCGGGAGGGTTGGCATGGCAAACCGGTCCCTGACGAGAAGCTGGAAGAGGCACTCTCAGAGCTCGGAGACCCGCAGGTAAAACTTGAATCTCAGATCAGGGAAAAATCATTCAGCTTTCAGCATATAGATTTTGAGCCGAACAGATACGGGATAGGTGATATGGTTGCCACCAGAGACGCTTTCGGAAACGCCCTGGTCAGCCTCGGCAGGAAGAACCCGAAAGTTGTGGCTGTAGACGCGGAGGTCGGCAACTCAACCAGGACGGAAGCTTTCTTCAGGGAATTCCCCGAACGGTCCTTCCAGGCCTTCATCGCAGAGCAGGAGATGGCCGGTATCGCCGGAGGGCTCTCGGCTCTTGGATACATACCTTTCGCAGCCACCTTTGCTGCCTTCTGGACCAGGGCCCATGACTTCATCAGGATGGCCGCCTACTCCAGGGCCAACATCAAATTCGCTGGCAGCCACGCCGGAGTGAGTATCGGTCAGGACGGGCCCTCACAGATGGGCCTGGAGGACATACCGATGTTCTCGAGCATCCCGGGGGCGGTGGTGCTCTATCCCTGCGACGCAGTCTCAACCGGGAAGCTGGTGGGGGCACTCTCAAGGCACCAGGGAATAAGCTATATCAGGACCACCCGGGGGAAAACCCCGGTGATATACGGGAATGAAGAGGAATTCCCCCTGGGAGGATTAAAGATACTGAAGAGAAGCGATCAGGATCAGGCCCTGGTAATTGCCGCGGGGATAACGGTTCATGAAGCGCTCGGGGCACATATCGAGCTGGCCGAATCAGGAATATATATCAGGGTCATCGATCTTTACTGCATAAAGCCACTGGATGAGAAGGAACTGATCAGAAACGCCGCCGAGTGCGGGAATAGAGTCATAGTGGTGGAAGACCACTACTCCGGTGGTATCGGGGCCGGGGTGGCAAAGGCGGTGGGAAAGATAGACCACCTGTACGTAAGAGATCTTCCCAGAAGCGGAAAACCGCAGGAGCTTCGTAAAAAATACCGGATCGACAGCTCAGCGATAATAAAGGTGGTCAGGGGAGAAGAGAAAAGCCCCACCCCCGGAGAGATGCTATAGAGGACCAGTGCTACCTCATCCGGGAATTTCATCACAAATTACTTTACAAACGGGCAGTGAATAAAGTATAATGTTTCTATGTATAGAAACATTTGCGGGAGTTGATTCAGATGAGTTCAACCAGAGAACTGGCAGAGGCGTTCTGCTTTATTAACAAACCTTCAGTGATGAGTAAATTCTTCAGCGAGATATTTACTCCCGCCGAGATAGATGATTTTGTCCTTCGATGGCGACTGATGAAGATGCTCCGGCAGGGTATTCCCCAGAGAGAAATAGCTTCAGAGCTGGGGATATCCCTGTGTAAGATAACCAGGGGCTCTAAGATTCTTAAAACAAAGAACTCAGTTACTGAAAGAATTATGAAGGACAAGATTGGAGACACATGATGGAATACAGCAGAAAACTTAAACCCTCCCCCGACCTCAACGGATACTTCGGAGAATATGGCGGAGTATTCGTTCCCGACCAGCTGAAAGATATTCTCGTAGAGATCAATAATTCATACCTGGAGCTGCGGCAGGACCCCGGTTTCATAGAGGAGCTTTCCTCCCTGCGGCGTGATTATATCGGTCGTCCCAGCCCGGTATACTTCGCATCCAACCTTACCACCGAGATAAGAGGAGCAGGTATCTACCTGAAACGGGAGGACCTCAACCATACCGGAGCTCACAAGATTAATCACTGCATCGGAGAAGCCCTGCTGGCAAAGAGGATGGGAAAGAAGAAACTGATAGCCGAGACCGGCGCCGGTCAGCACGGAGTGGCGCTTGCGACCGCCGCCGCCCTTACCGGCCTGGAATGCGAGATCTACATGGGTACGGTGGATATCGCCAAGGAGCACCCCAACGTTACCAGGATGAAGATCCTGGGCGCTTCGGTGGTGCCGGTAGAAGATGGGCTGGGCACCCTCAAGGAAGCGGTAGATGCGGCATTCATGGCCTATCTGAAGGATCCCCGGACACAGTTCTACGCCATCGGATCGGTGGTTGGTCCCCACCCCTTCCCCATGATGGTCAGAGACTTTCAGCAGATAGTGGGCGAAGAGGCGATTGGACAGTTCAGGGAGCAGACCGGAACAGTGCCGGATAACCTGGTGGCCTGCGTTGGAGGCGGCTCCAACGCCATAGGGCTGTTCAGCGCCTTCCTGGATGAGCCGGGTGTGGATATATATGGCGTTGAGCCGGCGGGCCGGGGCTTCAAGGATGGTGATCACGCCGCTACACTGACCCTGGGAAAACCTGGGATCATCCACGGTTTCAGGTGCTACCTCCTCCAGAACGCCGACGGAGAGCCGCTCCCGGTCCACTCTGTGGCATCGGGGCTGGATTATCCTGGGGTGGGACCGCAGCACAGCTACCTGAAGGACATCGGCAGGGTCCGTTACGAGACGGTGACTGACACTGAGGCGATTGAATCGTTCTTCCGCCTTTCCAGGCTGGAGGGAATAATCCCGGCCCTGGAGAGTGCTCACGCCATGGCTTTCGCCGAACTGCTGGCAAAAGCATTGCCATCAAGCAGGACCATCCTGGTCAACCTCTCGGGAAGGGGTGACAAGGATATCGACTACGTGGTAGAAAATTACGGAGAAAGGTTCGGAATTCCCAATTAAACTGTTTTCCCCTCCGTAAGGGGGCGTTACGGCTGAGAGCTATTTTCAGCCGGAGCGCCCCTTCTTCTTTCAAAAGCTCCGGGATCTTTACCTTTTATACGAACAGAAAACAGGAAGACGGGCGGATACCAGGGGTTAAATCCCTTCCCCGTATCTGTCCCTGAAGGCGAACCCGGAAAGGTCCAGTCTCTCCGGCCTGCTCCTTTCATCCTCGATCTGCTTGTCGGACAGGTACGGTTTGATCTCATCCGAATGCTTTCCCACTATCAGCAGGGTGACTACTTCCATATCCTCGGGGACATTCAAAACCTCCCCTGCCTTCTTCGGACTGTAGCCCGCTATTGCGTGGCAGACCAGCCTCAGCTCGGTTGCCTTGAGCATCATTATCCCCACCGACATCCCCACCCCGAAGCTGTAGTACTCCCTGCCATCCTTGATCTGGCAGTCCAGTTCCGGTTTGCTGCATACCGCAATGATCATGGAGGCATGCCTGGCCCATTCGTTACCCCTGGAGAGCGCTTCCTTCAGCTGATCCAGGACTTTCTCATCGTATACGAAGATGTACCTCCAGGGCTGGTTGTTGTAGCAGGATGGTGCCAGCCGGGCCGCCCCGGCCAGTTCACTGACCATCTGTTCGTTGATAACAACCGGCTCCAGTGAACGATAGGACCTCCTTTGGTCTATCGCTTTAGACAATTCCATTATTGTTCCCCTTTCTCTCAAGAAAATATCTCTGATAATTATTTTCCCCTGTCAAGGGTACAGCAATTCACCGAATAATGAAAATGTTTATAAACAGGGGGCTGCCTTCAGATGACATTTCTCAACCCCGCGCCTCCTTCCTTGCAGTTATATCCGCATTCATAACGAGAGGACCGGACCAGGGATCATCGGGTGAGAAGCAGGTCAGCAAAAAGTAACATGAAGCAATGGAGACGAACTTCAAAATAGAGTAATATCTGGTTAACTATGGACCATGTCAGATTATACCAAAGAAGGGTGCTATGAGAAGAAAGAACAAAGCTATGATAATCCTGGTAGTGACTATCTGTCCTCTGATTTCATCTGCTCCCGCGGCATCGGAATCATTCGGAGCGGGGATAATCGTTGGAGAACCAACAGGCCTGAGTTTTAAGAACTGGGTAAGCTCCCATACCGCCTTCGCGGCAGGGGCTGCCTGGTCTTTCGAAAAAGACCAGGCGCTTTATTTCCATCTGGACTATCTGATACACCGGCCAGGGGTTAAGCGGGTTAAAAAAGGAAACTGGCATTTCTTTTTCGGACTGGGAGGCAGAATCAAACTGGAGGATGATGACAGCCGGATTGGAGCCAGAATTCCCCTGGGTGTAAACTACCTTTTCGAAGATGCTGACCTTGATTTCTTCTTTGAAGTAGTGCCAGTCATGGATCTCGCCCCGGAGACCGATTTCAGTCTCAACGGAGGGTTCGGAATGAGGTATTTCTTCGACTAGAGAGGTCACATTGCCCGGCATAGAAATAGACAGGCAAGCTTATCCACCCCCCCTGATCCACATAGCAGCCGCCTATCCGCTCACTATGCCTATCGCCTGGGACCGGCGGCACAGAATCTGGAGATTTTATATAGTAGCGATAGAGGGCCGGGATGAGCGCCGCTTTAAAGCGATGAGGAGTCGCACTGGTTCTATCAGCAGTTAATTCTGCCGCCCTCGCAATGCCGAGCAGGTTCAAGAATAATAGACTGAATTAATGATAACGATTCAGCCGCCTGATAAAATCGGAAATAGACCGGCCTTTTCCTGAAAGACAGGTATTATGAAGCTTGATGAGGAGGAATAATGCTTTACTGGGCAATGGTACTATTCGTTATTTCCCTGATAGCCGCCCTGTTTGGTTTCACAGGTATAGCTGCTGGAGCAGCGGCTTTTGCCAGGATTCTGTTCTTTATTTTCCTGGTGATATTCGTGATATCTCTGATATCGGGGCTCCTCTGGGGCGAAGAAGATAGGGTACGGTCCCAGAGCGGACTGCTCTATGCCGAAAAGTTTCTCTTCAGGCGGTATTGTGCCGTATCAGAAAGCGTTTCCCATCACGAGGTAGTAATGGATATTATCCTCTCCCATGGCTGGATCAGGATTGAAGCCGGCGTCAAAACGGATGATACCGATCGGTGTATTTATCCTGATTCCCGGGCCGGCGGCATACCGGACGCTGTCGAAGCGATATTCTCTCACCCTGCTCCAGACATTGCCTACATCCAGGAAAACCGCGGCACCGATCCACCGCCATACCGCCTGCCTGATTTCCAGGTTCCATATCATCTTGAACTGCCCTCCTGCCGGCTGTCCACCGGTGTCCAGCGGACCCACCCGGCGGTATTCGAAGCCCCGGATCGAGTTGGGCCCCCCGGTATAGAACAGCTCGTTGATAGGGATACCTCCTGATGCTCCGAATATATCGATCCAGCCTGTTTCCAGCGAGGCGGCCAGGACTGTTCCGCGGGTCAGCGGCTTGAACCAGCTGGTATTTAACACCGCTCGATTGAAGGCATCGCTTCCCTGAAGGAAAGATCCGGCCAGTTCATACCTCACCTCTATGAACCATCCCCTTGAAGGGTTGAAGAGGTTATCCCTGGTATCATTTGAGAATCCCAGGGTGATGCTTCTGATATTAGGTTCCGTATCCTCAGGCCTCTCCACGGTCTCCAGGTTGCGAAGGTTCTGGTCCTCATAGCGGTAACGGAGACTCAGTTGTCCGTCCCTCCCGATCCTCCGCCCCAGAGTCAGCAACCCTCCATAACGGCTGACATCGAAACCGGGCTGATCCTGGTAACTGTAGAACAGGTTCAGGTCAGTGGTGAGGCGGGTATTGAAAGTCCGGGGTTCGGAAAAGGAACCCTCAACTTTTCTCTCTATGAAATTGGCCTGCACCCTCATTCCTGCCTGCCTGGCGGTTCCGAACAGGTTGTTAAGAGAGAATTCTACTTCTCCCATAACCTTTTCTATCGAACCGTATCCCGCTGAGACACTTAACAGGCTGTTGGCCTCTTCCTCAACCTCTATAAGCATGGTTCGCCGGTCAGAAGAATCTCCTGGATATTTTACCGGATTGATACGTACGCTCTTGAACAGGCCTGTCAGATAGAGCTGTTTCTGTGATTTGGCGAGCTTTCGGTGGGATACTACCTGCCCCTCCTTGAATTCCAGCTCGCGCAGTACCACATGCTCACTGGTCTTCTCCAGACCCCTTATCTCAATACCGGAGATGCTCATCTGCTCTCCCTCTTCTATCATCAGATCGATCAATACACGGTGGGCCTGGCTGTTTATTGCCATCTCCGGAGTAACCGAAGCGTTCAGATATCCATTATCGGCGTAATAGGTTGCTATCTCTATCATTCCATCCTGTAGCGCCCTCCTCCGGAAGGGGTCTCCCCGCTTAAGGTCAATAAGAGAGATCAGGGTAGAATCTGAGAATGCCCGGTTTTCAAATATGGTTATACCCTCCACCCTGGTGACCGGCCCCTCTTCAACCCGGAGAGTGAGATTGACGCTTCCCTCGTTGCTGTTTCCTGAAATGGTGGTGTCGCTGATCACGGCGCTGAGGTAGCCGTTCTGACGATAGAACTCCTTCAGGCTGGACAGATCATCCAGGAACACGGAGCGGCGGAACCTGTTGGAGCGGAACCAACCGCCTGGGCGGGTAACCATCAGGCTCCTCAGCTGCTCATCAGTAAAAGCCTCATTCCCCTGGATGGTTACGCTCTCCACTTTCCATACGGTATTTTCCCGGGCACCCAGCGAGTTGAAGAACCCCCACTGCGTAATAATCAATGCCGCCAGCAACAATGCCGTTCTCGTCTTCATCGGAACCTCAGTGAGTAAGTCAGGCTGAGGGATGATTCACCGCTTCTGGTAGTGGTGCCTTCCATCATCCAGCGCCTGCTCAACTTCCAGTTCAACTTAACCCTCTGTTCGTTCAGATGCCCCACACTGGTTCGGTAGGTGATGGACACCTCTTCGGACAACTCCTTGCCGACTATCAGCTCTGGTCTCTCCGCCCCCTTCGGATCGAAGATATTTCCAGTAACGGATACCCGGTCCAACCCCAGGGTCTGACCGATTTTCTGGCCCGCGTAACTGGATATCTGCTGACTGGCCAGCATTTCACCCCTCTGCCGGAGGACTTCCCCTGTCTGGCCGGAGAGCTGAGTCCGGGTCACTCCCAGGGTCAGCACCGAGACGATATCCGGCCGGGGAAGGGGCGGGTTGGAAGAGAGCTCTACAGTGGGATCATCAGCTTTTCCGGTAATCTTCAGTACGATAAGGTACTCCGTTTTTTCAGTTCTCTGGTATGTGGTTACATTCGCCACCGCTCTGAAGGTAATATCAGGATTGATCTTCTCCGGATCTGAAAAGAGCACCACCCCTTCTTCAACCTTGAATTTCCGGTCCAGATAGATGATATACCCCTCCTCCACCCTCATCCGCCCGGTGATATCAGGACGGGTCAGGAATCCGGATATACGTAGGTCCGGTGACGTTCTCAGGTGCACCAGGTTGTTATCTATCCAGACACTGTCAGCCCCGGAGAAATTAATATCCAGCCGGGTCCGGGCCATCAAACGGGGCAGCTCAGTTTCGACCTTCCGCACATCCCTGGTCAGGGGTATGAGTGAAGCAGGTTGTATATCACGTGTGTACCGAATCTTTCCGGGATCGATCCGCCCTCCCAGCATGTAGTAATCCCCGTCAGGTTTCCAGTAGAGATCAAGGGAATCGATATGGACTTCCAGATCCCTGTCATAGACAAACTGAAGCCGGCGGCCCGCCAGTTCAAGGGATATATCGGTAATCCCGGAGGTATCCACTTCGGCAGAGCCGGAGCCGTAGATGGTGCCGCCCCCCAGCCGGGCGAAGAGAGTATCAACACGTATTCTCTTTCCGTCGAAATCAGCCAGAATAATCCCCCCGGTCACCGGCCGGTCCATCAGCGATTGACGGCCTTGCAGCCCTTTTACTTTTATCCCCCCACTCACCTCCGGTTCTTTCGGAGAGCCGCCCAGGTGAAGATCGGCAGAGAGATCGCCCTCAATCTCATGGATCCCGGCAATCATAGGCTCAAAAATACGAAGATCAAGACTGTCCACCTCCGTGTCAAACTCCAGCCTGTCGCTTGCCAGCACTCCTTCCGCTCTGACAGACAGTGAAGTATCTATTCCTCCTTCCAGGTTGATTCTGAACCGATCTTCCGGCAGAAGAGAGGCATCTCCTTCCATAAAGACAGGTATTCCGTTAATCTCGGCCACCGCTTTAACCAGAGTGGCAAGAGAATCTGAAAACCTGAGAGCGATATCTATATTCGAGGCCGCGGGTGGTTCCTTCCCCCCTGCCTTGAAAAAGCCTGACCTGACCATAAGAGAACCTGCCGGGCTTGGATCGTGGAGCGGGCCGTCCCATCTGAGCCCCATCCAGACCAGACCGCCTGCTTCCTTCTCCCCCGGCAGGAGCGGGTTGAAGGTCCCCAGATCTAATTGTTCGGTATAAAGCTCCCCCCTGGTCATTGATCGGTCTGCCAGCTTCCAGTAACCGGAAGTATCCTCCTGAAGCTTGATATAAATGCTGCCCCTGACAGATTGCCCACTTCTGCTCAGATGCAGACTGCCCACCCGGAGCTCTCCCCTGTCGAAATTGCCTTCGAGAATAAGAGAATCGATCTCAATGTTGTTGTAGCGGGGCCTGTCTAATTTCAGCTTAAGATCGGCTCTAAGAGAATCGGCCGGCCCCCGGGCAGATACCTCGAACGATAACACCCCCCCTATTCTCGGGGAGTCAATGATCGCCGGAATGAAGGTACCGGGGCGAAGCCCTTCCCCGGAGCAATTCAGGTAGGAGGAGCCACTTCCCGGGAGCGAGAATTCCGCATGCATGAAGCCCTGCATAGCGCTTGTCTTTGGGGGATAGCGCCAGTTCAGGATCTCTTCCGGGATAGCTGCCGATCCGCAGTCATTTCGTTCTGCACCGGCACTGAAAAAACCTGCATGGAGGTTCCCCGCCGAACTCGAGCGGTTGAAAGATCCGGCTGCCTTAATCAGCAGGGTGTCACTATAAATACAGAGAGAATCAAGCAATACCCTGTCATAATCAAATCGAACCCCGCAACGCATGGTATCTATACCTATCTCTCTGATTTTCACTCTTTTCGCGGCGATTGCCGCACTAACCGACGGGCTGGCGTAACTTCCTCCGATATCCGCCCGGAGGGTAGCAGCTCCCGATATCTCTCCAGGGTGGAGGAAAGGTGACAGGATTTCCAGCCGGCCGATATCGGCGCTGATTCTTCCCTTCAGCGCTGAATCACTTAGCAAAACAGTACCTTTCGCCACCGCGTCTGACTGTTTCAGATCGAAGCTGAGGCGTTTTCTGTTAAATTTTATCACCAGATCTGTATTTCCCAACGACTGCGACATATACGATATCTCAGAGGCATTTATCTCTGCCGCTCCACCCCACTGGCTCCAGCTTTCCCCCCCGAACTCCGCTCTGACGGTTCCATCCACGGTTCCGTGGTAAGGGCTTCCCGGCAGCAATTGCAATCTCTGGATACTGTCCAGCCGGATCGATCTGAGATACAGGCTGGCCCCTCCACTTAAATCCCCGGCTAGTATCAGATCCGCTTCCGCGGATATAGATCCGCCTGCCACCCCGGCCTCGAGGGTATCCAGAGCAAGCGTATCGCTGTTCCTGCTGAAAACCAGCCGGATATCTTCGAACTCCATCCCCCCGTACCCGAGTGCCGGAATCATACCTCTGAGTTTTCCGCGGGGAGAGGTAACCGGACCCTCCAGTTCGGCGGCGATAGATACAGATCCGCTGATCCCTGAAAACTGAGAATCTAATTGCCGGACCATGGGGCTAACAGCGGCTGGCGGCCTGCCCCTTATCTTCAGATTCAGTTCGGGGGGGTATTCATAGGAGGAGCTCGCACTTCCGCTGGCCATTATGGCCAGATCACCCAGGACCAGCCGGGTGGAATCGGAAAGAATCCTTCCCTCTTTCCATGCACCCCTGGAAAAGAGGGTAACAGGCACCGGGGAAAGGTCTTTGTAACTTATTATTCCGGAGTCGCTTTTCAATGTTATGCTGATATCTTCCGGGCCTGCATCACCAGCCTCTGCCTGTAGCGACAACCGATCCAACCGGGCTGTAAGCCTCAAAGGCAGGTCTTTGTAACTGATTTCAGCACCTTTCACCCGGACCGTTCCGATCCTTATTCGCCATTTCCCCTCCTCCCCGTCAGGTTTCTGAACATTTTCCGGTCGCGGGGCGGCCAGCGAATCGAGCAGTTCAATATTAAATCCCTCAGCAGAACTTCTAATGACCTCGAACCTGGGAGATCTTATATTAACTGATTCAATCGCGACGGTTCGGTTGATGAGAGAGAGAAGATCGTATCTAAGCTCTACCGTTTCTATATGAATCCCTCCGCCAGCGGGGCCGCCCCCGGGTATATCGACCCTCTTCAGGCTCATCCTGGAGATGACGTTGGTCTGCAGATCTTCTATATCAACCTGCTGGTATAACGCGGAAGAGAGCTGGCTCTCTGCAATTTTTCGCAGGATATCTTCTCCTGGGGGAAGGGATGCCAGGAAGAGGGAAATAGCCACCAGAAGAATCAGCGAACCGGCCGTAATGATCGAATATTTCGCCACCGAGTGGAGTTTTCTCTTAAATGATTTGCCGGACATAATAATCACCTGAGGCAAATTCCCGGTTATCTCTTTGCGTGAGCGGATAAGATCCGCTCGCAGCAGCTACTCTGAATGATGAAAGGAACCGACCGGTTATATAATCAGCGGTTGGATTGCCATTTAAACAATCATCCGGTATCAGATTAAGCTCTCCTGTCAATCCTGTCAACATGTACTGGCAGCAGAAGTACTTGTCGTGAGAGGATAGAGCTAACCGTTTATCTATGAACTAAAACGAATGGCTGCCCCCAGCATGATAGTATCGGTATTGATATCCTCTCCTTCCAGCTCTCCCCAGTAGGTAAACCGGTAATTCATCATAATATCCACCGATATTTCGGGGATAAGGAGGTATTCAATCCCCACTCTCAGTATGTAGAACGGCTGATCAACCCAATTGCCTTCATAATAATACCAGCCGATTCCGACCGCTCCGGTAATCCTGCGGCCCACCACCAGATATGCCTGAGGGGAGTAGGAAGTGGCGGGAGAAGCCATGAAGCCTTCCGGCATTATCTCAAGAGCGGCCTCCCATCCTGACAGGAACCCCCTTCTGCCCTGAAGCGAGAGGAAGAATAAAGCCCCATCCTGATCGAATTCATCCAGATCAGTATCTTCCAGGGCGTGCCAGTAATTAATACCCCCTCCAATATTCGATTACGCCCCGCTTGCCAGTGGAGCCAGAATCACTGACATGAATACTATCGCTGAAATCAACTTCATGGGTTCCTCCTTTATTTACCGGGCAAGATCCGGGCATAAGCTTATTGTTATTTCAGTCCGCTCTCTTTCTCAAGGCTCTGCTTCCCGAGCCTGTCACAAGCACTCACCTGAGGCAATTGCGCGGCTCCACTTAAGAAAGATCTTCTTCCACCATCTCCGCACGGAACTCCGTTCTGAGGGATTCAGACTTACAGCAGGTTGCCGGGGAGATTTCAGGAATAATGCTCAAAGCCCCGGGAAATCGGAACACCGCCGCTCCCCGGGGCCTTAATTCAGGAATATCGGGTACTGTCAGATTTAATACTTGCCGATATAATCCTTCCCGGTATTAATCAAATCGTCGCCGGGCTGCCATCCTGCCGGAGCAGCCTTGCCGGGATTCTCTTCTACCGCCTGGAATGCCTTGATCTGCCTGATCAGCTCATTGACATTCCGTCCCACCGGCGGGGTCATCATCTCTACCGCCTTTACTATCCCCCTGGGGTCGATGATGAAACGGCCTCGCACCGCGGTTCCCGATTCCTCCAGGTACACCCCGTACGCTCTGGAGACCGCACCGCTGGGATCTGCTGCCATGGGATATTCGACTTCCTTTATGGTGGGAGAAGTTTTCTTCCACATCCAGTGAGAGAAATGCTTATCGGTGCTGACGGCAATAACCTCTACATTCATTTTCCTGAGCTGGTCATACTTTTTCGCAACTGCGAATAGTTCGGTAGGTCAAACAAAGGTAAAATCAGCGGGGTAGAAGCAGAGCACCCGCCATTTGCCATTGTAATCGGAGAGCTTTACCATTTTGATCTCATCTCCCACAACAGCGGCCAGAGAGAAGTTTACCGCCCTGTCGCCGGGCCTCAGAAGCTGCTGGGCCGGGGCGGCCTTTGCAGTCTGGGCCGGTTCCATTGCAGCACCTGGTTCATTCTCATCGGCAGCGCCGCAGCTTCCCAGAACCTGGGCGTTCGCCGCCAGCGGAGCTACAATAAGAACGAAAAAGGCCAGGACAAAACCGGTCAGTTTCATCTGACACCTCCTTCAAGGCTAATTACACCTGTATCTGTTTCTGCTGTTCTTATCCCACAAAAAGCTCAATCCCCATGGATAATCGTTATCATAGTTAAAGGGGTGGTGTCAATGAAAACACCGCTACGTTAGTTTGAACTCTTGAGCATGATTCAACGGAGAACAATATAAATGCAAAAACCAAATCAGTTGACAAAGAATTGATTTTGCTGTGTATATAAGATGAAAACATCACTGCAGAGGTTGCTCTTATAACAAAACAGGGGTATAGCAATGAAACTGTTCATAACCATTTTCATGACCATACTGTTCGCCGAGTTGGGAGATAAGACTCAATTGGCAACTCTTTTATTCGCCGCAGACGGGGATAATCCAAAAGTCCTGGTTTTCTTTGCATCTGCGACAGCCTTGGTTACCGCATCCGCAATAGCTGTGCTGCTCGGCAAATTATTGGAAAGTTATGTAAATCCAAAATACCTGGCATGGATTGCCGGAGCAGGTTTCATATTCATCGGTGCCTGGACCATCATTAAGGCGTGAGAGAATTGTAACAATAAAACTGACGTTAACATAAGCTGGCTATTAAAAAAGTACTATCTCAAATCATATCTGCTATATTCAAGTAACTGCCTGAATGGAGCTGGCGGAAGAAAGCAGGCAAGCATCTTATTTTCTCATTAGAGCTGCATAATTGCATTTTTCAATTACCCCTGAAAAAGAGATAAGTTAACTGCCGCAATCAGAATCGAGTGATTCCGTCTTCAGTGCGCTGGAAATTGGCCATTTCTTAAATGTTTCCTGAAAGAGAGGAGATACAATGCCCATTTTAACAAAATTCTTCATGCTAATCCTGATTGTCACTTTGCCCGCTGCCTGCAGTGAAGATTCCGGGAACCCGGTCTCGCTGAATGAAGAAGAGGGCCAGGCTGCCGCTCCTCTGGTTTCTCTTTCCAGACCGGACGGCGGAGAAACTATTATAGACTCTGTCACTATCAGGTGGAGCGCTTCTGATCCTGATGAAGGAGAAAACAGTCTGCTGAAAATCAAACTGGATTACCGGCAGGAATCTGATCCCATGTGGCAGCCGATAGAATCAAATCTTGCCAACAGCGGGTACTATTTCTGGGATACCTCCAATCTGCCCGATGGCAACGATTACCTGGTAAGGGTTACCGCTTCAGACCTTTCGGGCCTTTCGGCCGTGGATAGCTCAAAGAGCTTCTTCTCCATAGCTGAAGCAATAATCATTACCGACCGGACAGGGGTGGATTGGGATATTACCCACGCAGTATTGAATTACGGTATGGATAAGAATGATTTTAATTACGGCCTTGGGCCGGATGCAATAGAACCTGTAATTTCTCCCGATTACCTGTCCACAGGTGACAATGGATATCCTCCCGATAATGCCTCTGAGAGAGTTATCGGAATAGCGATAAACGGGGACACCCGGGCATACCCGATAACACCGTTGGCCCATCATGAGGTGGTAAACGACCTGGTAGGAGGCTCTCACGTAGCGGTAACCTACTGACCGCTCCAGGACCTGGCTGCCGTGAGCAGCCGCGAGATAGACGGAAATGTACTTACCCTGAGTGCAAGTGGATGGACCTACGGGACCAGATTTGTCCTCTACGATTACCAGACCTGGAGCATGTGGTTTTGCATGGACAGCAGTTGCAGCTATACCGGAATAACCGGATCTTACTCCGACCGGCAGCTGACTGCCGTACACTCTGAAAAGACGACCTGGAATCAGTGGAAGAACAGCCATCCGGACTCCAAATACATGCTTTACTGACAGGGGATGATAGCAATTAATACATGGTTGACATACCGGCCTCTTTAGACTACCCTCTGAAAAAAAGGAGAGCGGATGAAACTACACCAATGCACCGTATGCGGTTACATTTACTACCCGGAGGCAGGTGATCCAGATAACGGAGTACCGCCCGGCACCGCATTCGAGGACCTTCCCGGGGACTGGGTATGCCCTGTATGCGGGGCGGGAAAAGATGATTTCAAGTTGATGTAATTGATCATGAAAGAGGATTAAAATGGATATATGTGAATACGCACTGCAGCTGGAGAAGGATGGAGAGAAATTCTACCGCAATATCGCTGATAATACCGATGATGAAGGACTGAAATCGATCATGCTGATGCTGGCCGACGAGGAGGTCAAGCACCGCAAGGCGATAGAGAAGATGCAGAACAATGAATGCCAGCTGGCCGAGACCGATATCCTGGGAGACGCGAAGAATATTTTCCAGAAGATGTCAGAGGGCAAGGAGAATTTCGACCTGGGCCAGGAGCAGATAGCGATATACAAGGAGGCCCAGGAAATCGAAAGAAGGAGCCAGCTCTTTTACGAGGAGAAAGCCGAAGAGGTGGAAGAAGAGGATAAGAAGGAACTTCTTAGAAGACTGGCCGAAGAGGAAAAGAAGCATTACTTCCTGCTGGATAATATCATTGAGTTTGTTTCCAGGCCGAAGTACTGGCTGGAGAACGCCGAGTGGAATCACCTGGAGCAGTACTGATTTTGCGAGGAGCATGCGGTTAATATGAATAGCAGAACTTCAGATAAAAGCTCTGATGTTTCGATTGTGCTTGCCGGAAGCGCCGGCCAGGGCGTTCAGACAGTAGAGAGGCTGCTTACCCGGATTGTCAAGAGGTCCGGCTATCATGTTTTTGCCACCAAGGAGTATATGTCCCGGGTAAGAGGCGGAATGAACTCCACCCTGATCAGGATATCCGAAAGGCCTGTAAACAGCTTCGTGGACCGGATAGATATATTCGTGCCGCTGGGCGAAGGCGCGTTGGAGCATCTGGCGGGCAGGATCGGCGAAAAGACTGTAATCCTGGGAGAGAAGGATATATTCGAAGGTGAGCTCTCTTCAGACAGCAGGGCGATTGATATACCTTTCACCGCAATAGCAGAGAAGATCGGAGACAAGGTCTATTCCAATACGGTTGCCATCGGTGCCCTCGCCGGTGCCCTGAAGATCGACCTGGAAGAGGCAACCGGAACACTCAGAGAATATTTCAGCGATAAGGATGAGGAAGTGGTGGAGCGGAACATCGAAGCGCTGGAGAACGGTTTCAGTGAAGCAGAAGGCAAGGGTGTCGCAGAAAGCGGAGAGTTTGACCTTTCAGCCGATCCCGAGG
>WJIX01000327.1 GCA_014730075.1 bacterium
ATTCCAACTATCAATGGTCACCCAACCTGCGTCGAGGAATTCAATGATCCTGTTTATTGGTAATTACAAGAAGATAACAAGGCAAATTAACTCGGGTGCTTCGCTGTCGCTCAGCGCCGGTTATTTGCGGCGTTGAGCGAACATCTGGAATTACTTTAGGCAGAAGTGAATAGGAGGTGAACTCAATTATGATGTTGAGCTGGGGATCTCCCATTGGGATAGGTGCTCTCCTCGCAGGGCTTGGCATTCTCTTTTGGGGAATCGGCCGTTTGGGCTCGATGGGGAAGAAGTAGCGTATATGGTATTAGTGGTGGCGGTATCGACGTCTGCAGTTTGCGGCAGCTAATGCAGAATCAAGGTTGAGCATCTGCCAAAGGTCAAAACGAAGGCAGGGATAGGCTGTAGTACTTGCGGCAGTCGTATTCTTCCCTGTTACGTCCCCTGCGAAGGCAGGGCCCGCGCCAGGCTAAGCCTGCATTTGAATAGAGTATCATTAGATGTAAAATCAGGAGTTTCGATTGTTCGATAAATTGTTCAAGATAAATAACCGGCCTGAGGTGTTCTCTGAGTATACGGCGAGGGAGCTATGGACAGACCCATACAGATCGGAGCGGATGCTTGAGTACCATCTGAATGAGAGAATTGATGCTGCATCGAGGGATTATTCCTTTATTGACCGTTCGGTGGAATGGATCATGTCGCGCTTCGGACTCACTGCAAAATCTAAGGTGATTGATTTTGGGTGTGGCCCCGGGCTTTATGCTGAACGTCTCGCCCATGCAGGCATAGAAGTTACAGGGATTGATTTCTCGGCCACCTCACTTCGATATGCCCGGGAGAAGGCTTCCGAGGAGAACCTTAATATAGATTATATTGAAGCCGATTACCTTAACTATGAAACTGATAGCCGCTTTGATTTGATTATTATGATCATGTGTGATTATTGTGCACTCAGCCCGAAGCAACGCACTTTACTATTGAAGAAGTTCCGGAGATTCCTCTCGGATGGAGGCTCTATTCTTTTAGATCTCTATTCATTGCACATGTTCAACGAGCGGAAAGAGAGTGCAACCTACGAATTGAATCTCCTTAACGGTTTTTGGTCTCCCGACGAGTACTTTGGGTTTCTAAATACTTATAAGTATGAAGATGAAAGTGTGTTACTGGACAAATACACCATAGTTGAGAGGAATCGAACAATTCAGGTCTTCAACTGGCTACAATGCTTCGAGCCATCAGGGGTGGAGAGCGAATTTGCTGATTGTGGATTGAGGGTCGTTGAGATTTTGGGTGACGTTGTCGGGAAAGAGTATGATCCTGAAGCGAATGAGTTCGCTATCGTAGCCAGATATGATGCCGGGAAGTGAGTTGACTCTTACTCCTGTCAGGTACACCTGCGGAAACCGGTTTATGCCTACCAGAGGCGATAGTTAAAAAATGTTAAAGTTTCTATCGTCTTAACAGGAATACTTACAGAATCAGCATGCTGGATCGTGATATTCCGATTGATTTAATAAAAAGGCGGATCCCCCCTAGAGAGGAGGATCCGCCAGGCAGGTTTCACAGTTTTTTCAGCCGTTTCGGCTCTATCGAAGCAGAACCATTTTCCTGATTTTGGAGAAGCCGGGTGCCGTCATCCGGTAGAAGTAGATACCGCTGACCATCTCCTGACCATGGTCATTGTTTCCGTTCCAGCTGACCTGTTTTGCGCCGGCTGTCTCGAATCCATTAACAAGCGTCCGCACCACTCTGCCCGTGGCATCGTATATCCGAAGCGTGATATTACTTCCGCCGTCCGGGACGCTGTAATAAATGGTAGTCGAAGGGTTGAACGGGTTCGGAACATTCTGATTCAGACTGAATGCTTCCGGGGACTGGTTTTCTTCCGTTGCCGAAACAGTTCCTTCAGGAGAAGTGGCTGCCATCTGCGGACTCAGAGGACAGTTGAACGTCGGGTCCACGGCGCACCTGTAATATGTCCTGAACGCCTCGGTCGGCTCGTCCAGGCCGGGGATGTTTATCATAATGTCCCCCTCAGTATAGTAGTCCCTGGAATAGTAGGACTGAGTTTCGCCAGGGCGGAATTTTACGATCGACATACCGGGAGCGCTGAAGGGAACACCGTCGAATTGTCCGGCCATCGTCCATGTGCACATGTACACACCGTTAATGCAGATCTCGTCCTCAACCGTGGTGATCAGGCCCGCTGAACTCATGAACAGCCGGCCCAGGAATTCCGACATGGTGGCGGGGCTGTAGATGTCGACGATAGGATCGTGGTACTCGTAATCATCGGTAAGGTACGGGATAACACCCGGCCAGTTTTCGGCGGTTAACTCGATCAGCGCGCGGCCGATTTTCTTCCGTTCCCGATTGATCCTCGCCTTGTCGCTCTTTGGTTCTCTGATCCCGGGCCTGTGTCCGTTGCGGCGCCGGGAATCTTTTGTCCTGTTTGAATTTCGGTCCGTTAGGAGTGCAGAACTCTCTGGCCCGAAGGGGCAATCAAAAGTCGGATCCACGGCGCATCTGTAATATGTCCTGAACGCCCAGAGCGGTTCATCAAGGCCGGGGATATTCGCCATGATGTCGCCCTCTGAATAATAATCCCTCTGGTAATAGACCATCGTGGATTTTCTGACAAATTTCATTATCGTAATGCCCTTGGCGCTATACGGAACTCCTCCGAATGAACCGACCATAGTCCAGCTGGCCATATATTGGCCATTAATGCAGATCTCGTCCTCAACCGTTGTTACCAGATCGGGGCTGCTGACTACAATAAGCCTCTGGAGAAACTGCGCCATCATATCGAATCCGTAGATATCGACGATAGGATCGTGGTACTCGATATCCTCAGTGTAGTGCGGAAGAAGGGATAGCCAGTTTTCGGAATTCATCTCGAGCAACGCGCGCCCGACCTTGGTTCTTTCGCGGTTGAGACGGCTCATACCGCTCCTGGCACTGGCCATCTCGGGCAGCAGCATGAACAGACAGGCGAGTGCTGCGAAAGTGGCGATATACTTTTTCATCTTCTCTCTCCCTCAGAATGAAAGTAGTGGCCTACAATGTTGATATTGTACCACAACTGAATGCCAGAAGTCACTATAATAACGCCCATTGCCGCTATAAATATAATCGAGAGAGGAAACTTCCTCCATGGATTTTCCTTATTTGCTCACAACTGAATTAATCCACTTCCGACGTCGGGAGTAACCCGGTTTATTGTATTAACCCGGGCAATATTTCGGGAACAGCTCTATTGTCAATAACTATTCTCGAGGTACATACTGAGCAGGAGATGGAAGGGGTTAATTATCGCGCGTAAGAATATATGAATAGTTGAAAGATTGGAAATTAATCTGTTAATATCTGCCTTATGAAATCCGGTGGGATAATCGGGAGTTAATATGAAGAAGAACCTTGGATTTTTCAGCATATTCTGTATTTCCTCCGGAGCGATGATAAGCTCCGGGCTTTTCGTGCTGCCAGGGTTGGCCTATGCCAAGGCCGGGCCGGTTGTTTTCATATCCTATTTTCTGGCCGGCTGCGTTGCGATTACCACCGTTTTTTCTCTGTCTGAGCTGGTAACCGCAATGCCCAAGGCGGGGGGGGATTATTTCTATGTCTCCCGTTCATTCGGCCAGCTGTTCGGGACCGTCTCCGGTATTCTCAGCTGGCTGGCCCTGTCTCTGAAAAGCGCCTTTGCCATTATCGGCCTGGCGGAGATCATCTACCTCGCTTTTGGTTTTCCTCTTGTCATATCCGCCCTTGTTCTGACGCTCTTCTTTGCCGTTCTTAATCTGGCCGGTGTAAAGGAAGCGGCGCGCTTTCAGATCGGCCTGGTAATAGCGCTATTTGTCATACTTATTATGTTTTCTTTCTCAGGCCTTCAGCGGATAGAGCTGTCTCGGTATGAACCATTCCTCTCCCGGGGATTTAACGCTGTAATCTCAACCGCTGGATTCGTATTTGTCTCTTTTGGTGGCGTTCTGACAACGGCCAGTGTTGCGGGGGAAATAAAAAACCCTACCAGAAATGTTCCACTGGGATTGATCAGCTCGACCATCGCAGTGACATTGGCTTACGTGGCTGTCACCTTTGTCATTGTAGGGGTTGTGCCCGGCAATGAACTGATATCCAATCTGGCGCCGGTTGCAACCGCGGGACAAGCGATAGGGGGGCAGTGGATGTACCTGGCCGTTCTGGCAGCTTCGCTTCTGGCCTTTGTTACCACCGCCAACGGGGGAATCCTGACCGCTTCAAGGTACCCGATTGCCCTTGCCAGAGACGGCATGCTGCCGAGGTTTCTTTGTTCCGTTTCCAGAAAAAAGAAGACCCCATTTGTCGCCATAATTTCTACCGGCATCCTGATCGGGATGTCGGTGACCATGAAGCTCGATCTTCTGATAAAAGCTGCTTCTACCGTAATATTGCTTTCCAATATTTTTGCTCACCTGTCTGTAATCGTAATGAGAGAAAGCAGGATATCGACCTATCTTCCTACATTCAAAGCCCCCTTTTATCCCTGGCTTCAGATCGCCAGCATCATCGTTTTTCTGCTGTTAATCGTTGATATGGGGATAACACCGGTACTGCTCAGCCTGCTGTTTGTAATCGCCGGTGTGATCATCTACTTTCTCCGGCGCTCCAGCAACCAGATAGTATCACCGGCCGTTCTTCATCTGGTCGAGCGTATTACCAACAAGAAACTGGGAACCCGTCATCTCTCCGATGAATTGAGAACTATTATCATCGCAAGAGATAATATCGTTAAGGATGAATTTGACAGGGCAATTGAAGCATCAACCTTCATAGATATAGAAACAGAAATCGATTTTGATCAACTGGCCGAGCGGCTTTCCGAAGCGCTTCACCAGCAGCTGGATGAGATTACAGCAAGTGAAATAAAAGAGCTGTTTATCGAGCGTGAGGAGGATAGCAGCACCGCGATCAGCGATTTTGTTGCCATACCCCACATTATTATAGAGGGGAAATCACATTTTTCCATAGTGCTTGTCAGGGCCAGGCGGGGGATCAGTTTTTCAGGGCAGCACCCTTCGGTTAAAGCGGTCTTTGTGCTGATCGGCTCAAAGGACCTGCGGAACCTGCACCTTCGGGGCCTGGCTGCAATTGCCCAGATTGTTCATCATCCGAAATTTGAACAGCGGTGGCTGGAAGCAAAGGGTCATATGGACCTGAAAGATCTGTTTTTGCTGGGTGAGCGAAGAAGATAAGGGCCAGGATAGATTTATGGCGGAGTTGCTGCAGGGTTGTATAATCTACGTCAGCCCGAAACTTATCACTGACAACATGGGAGTGGGGATATGAAGAACAGAGAGGAACAGCTCTTAAACTGGATAAAGATTGGAATCGTCAGCGGGCTCGCAACAAGCGTAATCTACCCATCCTTAATTTTCGTACCCCTTCCTTCCTTGATACAGGTATTCTTTATAATGGCATTCGGGCCTGCTTTAAGCCTGGCTTCGGCAGGCATATATTTCTATCTGAAACTTGATACAGACAGAATCACAAACAGGATTGCTCTGGTTGCCAACATTATTGCGGGAACCATGATATCGACAATGCTTCTGGTTCAATCGGCAATACGGCACTCAAAACCGGATCTGGTAAGCGAGACCCAGAAATGGGTGTGGTATTCGGTAAATCACGTTCACTATGGATTGGATGTGGCCTGGGATCTCTACATATTTCTGGGCACCCTGTTCTTCGCCATAGCGATGTTCAATCATCCTAAACTGGGCAAGTTGTTTTCGGTAACCGGGATCGCACTTTCGATAGTGATGATAATATTGAACGCAATGTCGTTTCCGGAGCCGCCGGCCGGATCGGGCCTTTTTGACCTGGGGCCATTTATCGGGCTATGGTATCTGGCTGTAACCATTCGGATATTAACTACCTACAAATCCTACGCCAGGAAGGTGATTGGCTGATCCCTGTGAGGCATGTACTATTTCTGCTCCTCGTGTGAGTCCAGGGGATAGACTATCCACCCAGGCGGGCTCTCCCCGTTATCTGGCCCTGGAGAGTTATTTCTGCCAAAGATCCCGCCCGCTTCTTAAACCTTATTGATTTTATGAACCAGTACAGGGAAATAGAAAAGGGTGACCTGTTGCAACTTTGACAGAAATGCCATGATCTCTTATAATTAAGTTGTTACGGGCATCAAGGTTACTGGCAGAAAAGAGATAAGTACAGCAGTGGATTCAACAACAAAGCATAATCGTTCCGGTCGATGCATCCTGATCTTTGTATTTATTGCCATGGCAGCAGCTTTTTCTCCAACCCCGCTTCCCGCCCAGCTGCTGTACCTTGATAACGGTATCATTCGAGTGGAGGCAGATCGATACGACGGAGGGGCGATCAACTACCTGAGCAAAAGCGGCTCGGATACCAGCGTTGTAAACATCCATGATATGGGCCGTTATATTCAACAGTCATACTACAGCGGCCCCAATCCATTCATCCCCGAGGGTGCCTGGCAGCATCCGGCGTACGATGGCTGGGGATGGAATCCGGTTCAGGCGGGCGATGTGTATGGATACTATTCATGGATTCCGGAGAAGACTGTCCAGAACGACACTATCTATGTCAGGTGCATTCCCAAACAGTGGGCTCTTCGCAATGTGGACTCGGAATGTACCATGGAGTCATGGATTACACTGGATTCGAACCGTGTGCACGTCCGATGCCGCCTGACCAACGCCCGCAGTGATTCCACTCTTTACAGCGCGAGGCACCAGGAGCTGCCCGCGCTATACACTGTAGGTACGCTGCACCGGCTTTTCACATACACCGGAGATCAGCCTTATACCGGGGGGGCGCTTACACAGATCAGTAACAGCGGTCCTCCCTGGCAGTACTGGAATAGCACGGAGTGCTGGTCCGCTCTGGTCAATGATGACGACTGGGGGCTGGGGATATACAATCCCGGAGCCGTTCAGACCGTGGGGGG
>WJIX01000328.1 GCA_014730075.1 bacterium
CAACATGACTATCTCTTCGATATCGGACGCAAAATCCTCCGGCTCCTGGAGGTACTCCGGAGTGCCATCCCTCATCACCGGCTGCCCCGCGTTCGGCTGGAACAGGAGAGGAAGCTCTGATGCCTTAACCATCCTCCCGGCCAGCCCTACCATCCCGGCGCTGTCCAGAGTGCAGTTCGCCCCGGCCATATCCGCCCCCTCACTCATCAGCACCTCCGCCGCCCTCTCCGGGGTGTCGCCCATGATAGTGAAATAACCCCTCTTCTTCTCCTGGAAGGTAAGCTCTACCACTACCGGAAGCTCAGCCGCCTCCTTCGCGGCCCTCAGGGCAACCACAGCCTCTTTGAGGTCCGACATGGTCTCTATCAGCAATATATCTACTCCCCCTTCGGCCAGAGCTCCGGCCTGCTCCCGGAAACTCTCCATGGCGCTCTTCTCGTCCAGTGTGCCCACCGGTGGAAAGAACTCACCGGTGGGACCGATATCTCCGGCCGCCAGGCAGCCGGAGCCACTCTTCTCGATCGCATCTCGGACCAGACCGGCAGCTTCAAGGTTGATCCGGTAGGGGTCCAGCCCGGCCCCTGCGGAAGAAGATGCCAGCTTTACGCTGCTGGCCCCGAATGTGGCTGTCTGGATAACATCGGCCCCCGCTTTGATATAGCCGGTATGAACCGCCATGACCTCTTCAGGCCTGTGGATGACCCAGCTCTCGGGGACCTCCGTCCTGGTCAGCCCCGCTGCTATCAGCATGCTTCCCATCCCCCCGTCAAAGATCAGCACCCCCTGCTCCATCGCCTGTCGAAATCTTTCCATCAGGGGGTCCTCCCTCCCTTCCCGTCCAGAAGCCTCCCTATAAGCTCCACTGCCGCGACCGCATCGGTCGCGTACCCGGCAGCCCCGATACTCTCCGCCCAATCCTCACTGCATGGTGCGCCCCCCACTACTACCAGGAAATCCTCCCTGCAGCCCTTTTGCGCCAGCATCTCTATCAGAGCCCTCTGCCCGGGCATGGTGGTGGTGAGAAGGGCGGAAGCTCCTATAAAATCAGCCTCCCTGGCCTCAGCCTCACTGATGAACCTGGCCGGGGAAACATCCGTGCCCAGGTCATAAACCTCGAACCCGCTTGCCGACAGCATGGTGCCCACCAGGGTCTTCCCGATGTCATGGATATCTCCCTGGACCGTTCCGATCACACCCACTCCTCTTACTTCCCTGCTGAGCTCCTGCCCCGCCAGGGCCGGCTCCAGCACGGAGAGTGCCTTCTTCACTGCCTCCGCGCCCATCACCAGTTCCGGGAGAAAGTATTCACCTTCCTCCCACAGGCGGCCCACTTCCCTGATCCCACTTACGAAACCGCTTTCGATTACCTGCAGGATATCTATCTCCCCGCCGATAGCCTCAGAGGCCAGGGCGAAGGCGGTGTCGGCGTCTCCGGCCAGAACGGAATCCTCGCATTTTTTAAGAAACTGATCCATCAGAACCTCTTATCACCCTGATCAGGATATATCCGCCCGTTTTCCGGTCCGGCCGGATTATACTACAACCCCGGCAAGGTTACAACTCCGGCCCGGGTAATATACGCCATGTAATAAAGAAACTGTTTCACTGCAGATGGTAACAGGGGGGGCCGGATGTTCTTCCTGACTAACTTCCCCCTGAAGGCCGACCGATTTGTTCTTCAAAGGGTAAACACCCGGCCCAAAACAGCAGACCTCTCGAAATCTATATTTCCTTCTCTATCCTGTACTCAGGAACTATATCAACCGGTATTCCCTCCAGCCTCTCCAGGGACCTCTCTACCGCGGGAGACAGCTTTCCGTAGCGGTTGATAAGCGCGTTGGCCTCCTGGTAAGAGCCCACCGCCTGAATCATCAGAACCTTGCGGGCAAGAGAAGCGACCGCGTCTTCGATCCTGTCGAAATCGACGCTCCAGCTTCCCGCCTTCTCATCATAGAGGTAAGCCCCCTTCTCCACGAAATAGTTGAACGCTATCAGGTTCGCCATCCCGTGAGCCGAGTCCACGCCGAACCTGACAGAACGGAAAAATCCGGCCAGAAAAGTTACCGCAGCCTCTTTTCTCAGATCTTTCCGGTATACCCCTTCATCAATAAGATAATAAAAATTGTACTCCCCCACAACATCTGCCTTGGTCTCTTCTATACTTGAGTAGGCCTCCTTGAGAGCCTTCCGCACATCTATTTCATCTCCCTCCTCAGTCTGAACGGTCCCCGGTCCCAGCCCGTGAGAGAACTCGTGAAGAAGAATATGGGTGAAATAGCCGTCAAAGGTGACCATGGGCAGCTGGTCCTTATCCACCAGGGTGGCAGCTATCGGCTTAAGTATCTTCTCGAATTTCGCCTCGCAGATATTCCTGAGCATCACTTTCTTGCACCCCTTGGCCTCTCTGACTCTTTCATCGTTCGGAAGGTTGAACGCAAGGGTCTGTGTCCCCGCCTTGGTATCTCCCGCCGCGAAGATCTCCTCGACTACGCTGACCGGCGAGGAGGTTCCCCGGTCGAAGTTCTTGTACTTATCCGGGATGGGGAGGTTCTTTTCCATCTTCAGGAGGTAGCTCTTCAGCTGCTCCAGCTTCCTGCTCTTTTCCGGGTCCCTGATGCAGAGAAAGGCCTCGAACGCGGTCTTGTAATTAAAAAGCCTGTCCTCGTAGACCTCGTAAGGTCCTATGGTTATATCCACGATATTATTCTCTATATCCATCCAGTCCATGTTGCTCCGGTAGTAGTCATTACTGATGAAAGCCGCCGCCCTGGAGCGCAGGAAACGGGCCAGGGAGCTGTTACCGGTGATACCGGCTGCCTCCTCCAGGTACCCGGCCGCCCTCTTCAGCAGTTGCCCGTAATAGACCGAGTAGGGGATCGCCTTCAGCCCTCCTTCTCCATCTCTTCTTATCACCGTGTACCCGCTCTCGAATTCCTCCTTCTTTCCGGGGTTCTTCTCCAGATAACTCCTGAACTCCTCCCTGGTCATATCGGGAGGATAATATCCGGCTCCTTCCGGTTTCTGCATCTCTCCGTAGAAGGGCCTGTTTTCATCCCTTCTGTCCCAGACTCCGAAATTGATACTGAAGAACTTAAGAAGTTCGTCGTCCCCCTTGCCCCGGATCTCCTCCAGCAGCCGGGGGTTCTCCTCGGAAACCTGCCTCAGAAAGAGGCTGTCCATAATGGTGCACGCCTGATAGAGCTTCTCCACCACCTCCGTCTGGTTCTCGTCCAGCAGGTCCCAGGGAACCTCTATTGTAACCGGAGCGTACATTTCAAGTTTCTTCCCGATAGTTCCCTCCTTCGATTCTCTCCGCTCTGTCCCCTGCTCTCCGCATGAGACCAACATCACCAGAGCACTTACTATTACGGCAGATAGAATTCCGCGCATCATAACTCCGACCCCTCTCTTACTAATGGTTCTGCCGGCCCTAAATCTTCTTGAGCAGTTTCCCGATCTCGATTCCGAGTTCGTCCATGGAATAAGGTTTCTGAATAAACTCGATCTCTTCAGATTCGAGCATCTTCTCGTCCACCCTGTCACGGTTGAATCCGCTCGAGATCAGGACCGGCTTCTCAGGACTAAGTTTCTTGATTACTTCCAGCAGCTCGCCCCCGCTCTCGCCGGGCATCACTATGTCGAGCACAACTATATCTATTTCATCTTTCTTCTTCTTGAACATCCTCTCACCCTGCCACCCGTCCTCGGCCACCAGCACCCTGTATCCGAGTGATTCCAGCATATCTATTCCCAGCTCTCTTACCACTGGTTCATCATCTACCAGCAATACGGTCTCTCCGTTGCCGGCCGGGACTTCAGCCCTGACCGATGGGCCCGCCTCCTCCAGCTCGGCCCTCTTGCCGCTGGACGGAAGGTAGATGCTGAATGTTGACCCCTCTCCCACCTCACTGTATATATTTACGAATCCGCCATGGTTCTTAATTATTCCGTAGACCATGGATAACCCGAGCCCGGTACCGTTATCTCGTTTCTTGGTGGTAAAAAATGGTTCGAATACCTTTTCCCGCACTTCATCGGTCATCCCTATCCCGTTGTCAGAGATGGTGACGCGTACATACTCCCCCATCTCCATATTGAGGCTGAGCCGGGGATAGCTCGAATCGATAACCGTGTTTTCAGTTCTTATATCTATCTTTCCCCCGTCCGGCATCGCATCCCTGGCGTTGAGGCAGACATTGAGAAAGGCCTGTTCCAGCCTTACCACTGAGCCCACCACCGCCTTGAGATTTGGAGAGGGAGCTATCCTGATAATAATGTTCTTGTCGATGGTCCTTCTGAGGAGTTTCTCCACCTCGGCCAGGACCAGGTTGCAGTCCACCGGCCTGCTCTCCAGACCCAGATCACCGGAGAAGGAGAGCAGCCTGGCGGTAAGCCGGGAGGCCTTCCGGGCAGTCTCCTCTATGACCTTGAGTTTCTCCTGCAGGTATTCATCGCCCTCCCTGGTATCCATCAGGAAGGTGGTATATCCCAGGATCCCCTCCAGGAGATTATTGAAATCGTGAGCTATGCCGCCGGCCATCTCGCCCACTGTTTCCATTTTCTGTGACTGAATCAGCAGCTTTCGCAGCCTCTTCTTCTCGGTGTTGTCGGTCATGATCATCAGGCATCCGGAAAGCTTTCCTCTCCGGCTGTATTTTGGAGTCATGCTGAAGATCAGGTCTCTGGAGGCCCCACTCTCGGCCGATACGGATATCTCCCGGTTGTTAATAGGCTCTCCGCTTCCGAACGCTTCCCTTATGACGGCGATATCCGCCTCATCGAATAGCTTTTCCAGAAGGGGCTCTCCCACCATGGTCCCCTGGCCGTAGCCGGTAAGCTCCGACATACCCTTATTGAATACCCTGCAGACCATCTCCTCGTCCAGAACGATAACGCCCAGAACATGGCTCTCCAGGAAAGAGGTTACCACCTCGAACAGCTCGTTGTATCCGCCGGTGCCTCTCTCGAGTTTTCCGGCAAGTTCCGATATATCACTACTATCTTTCAAATTCCTACTCCCCGGGATCCATCCCTCTGTAGGTTCTTAACACCCTGTCTATTACCGACGAGAAATCATCAAGCCGGTAAGGTTTATTGAGAAAAGAGACAGCTCCATCCCTGAGCAGCCTCCTGACCACCTGATCTTCGCTGTAGCCGCTGGATATTATTACCGGCAGCTCTTTATAAGACTTTCTGATCCGCCTGAACAGCTCCTGCCCGTTCATCTCCGGCATCACCAGATCCAGCACAACCAGGTCGATATCCTCCTGGCCGAGGATCTCCAGCGCCCTGGCGCCCGACAGTGCCAGAAAGGCCCTGTGGCCCATGGTGTTCAGCATCTCGGAGGCCAGCTCACAAACGATTTCCTCATCGTCTACAACCAGCACGCTCAGCTTTTTCCTCTCCCGCTCTTCGCCGTAGTGGACCACCGGATCGGCATCCCTGGAGGTAACCGGCAGATATACCGTAACGGTAGTCCCGCTGTCCCCGGAGCTAGAAATAATCATTCTGCCCCTGTGGTTCTCTACTATCCCCTTGGCGGCGGGAAGCCCCAGTCCCTTATGCGAGCTGCCTTCCTTGGTAGTGAAGAAGGGAACTTCCACCCTTCTCAGAATATCATCGTCGATCCCCTTCCCATGATCCTTAACTGCAACTCTGACATATTCTCCCGGTGAGATTCCGTCCGAGATAACGCTGCTTCCTATTTCCAGGAGCTTATTATCGATAGTTACCTCAACCTCTCCGCCGTCGGGCATCGCTTCCCTGGCATTCATGCATATATTCAGAAATGCTTCGTAGAGCTGGGACGAATCACCTTCCACGTTGAAGAGGCGGGCATTATTATTGAGATTAAAAGAAACATCCTCCATCGGGACCACGCATCCCTTGACCACCCGCTTGATCACGCTCTCCAGGTCTACGATCTCCATCTTGTACTTTCCTCTCCTGGAAATGGAGAGGAGCTGGCTGGTCAGTTTACGGGCCCTCATTCCCGCCTCTTCTATCCGGTCAAGCTGCTTGACCCGGCGGTCATATTCGGGAAGCGATTTGCGGACCACCGAAGAATACCCGATCATCGCGCCGATCAGGTTGTTGAAATCATGTGCCACCCCTCCTGCCATGGTGGCAATATCCTCCATATATTTTTCCTTCAGGAGCCTCTTCTCCAGCTGAGTGCTCTCGCTGATATCGGCCAGGGTGCCCCTCACCGCTGGCTCCCCCTTGAAATTAACAGTGTCCAGCTGAACTTCCACCTCCCTGGAGGAGCCTGCCAGGTTCAGGATTCTGAAATATTTTCTTCCCGCCCGGTGTCCGTTGCGGGAGAAGGAGCTTACTACCTTTCTTATCTCTTCGGTGTTTTCCCCCCCAAACAGATCACAGAGATCCATCCCCTTGACAC
>WJIX01000329.1 GCA_014730075.1 bacterium
CCTTCAATCCAAGCTCTTCCAGCTTGTCCATGCATGGTTCAACTACCTCTCTGTCAGAATTGCTGCCGATCAGTACCGCTACCTGAATTTCTTCCGCCATTATTACTCCTTTTCCGATTCATTGATTCCCATTAGTGCCTTTTTCCCTATGTCGCTCCTGGAAAAAGCATCCCTGAAACTTATCTTCTCTATACCCCGGTATACTATTTCCAGGGATTCATGCAGGGTCTCCCCAACCGCAGTCACGCCGAGGACCCTTCCCCCCGAAGTCACCAGCTCCCCTTCATCCATGGCTGTGCCGGCGTGAAACACCATACAGCCCTCTTTCTCCGCCAGATCTATACCTGTTATCCTGTAGCCCTTGCTGTACGAAACCGGATAACCCCCGGAGGCCAGAACCACGCAGGAAGCAGATTTACCGCTGTTGGAGAATTTCACCGACCCAAGGTTTCCTTCCGTCGCCTCGAACATAACCCTGAAGAGATCTCCCTCGAACAGAGGAAGAACGGCCTGGGTCTCGGGGTCTCCGAATCTGCAGTTATACTCCAGAACACGGGGCCCCTGCTCCGAAATTATCAGGCCGAAATACAGTACTCCAGCTCCCTCTACCAATCCCTCATCAACAATCCCCTCGAAAGTCGGTTCAATTATCTCATCGATGACCTGTTCTCTCAGCCGGTCATCGAAGAACGGCACCGGGGCATAAGCTCCCATACCCCCTGTGTTCGGCCCGGAATCTCCATCATACGCTCTCTTATGGTCCTGCGAAGGCAGAAAAAGCCTGTAATCCCTGCCGTCAAAAACAGCCAGGATGGAGACTTCCTGCCCGTTCAGAAACTCCTCGATCACCACTCTCTTGCCAGCATCCCCGAATTCTCTCCTTTCCATTATCTGTTCTACCGACTCTTTCGCATCCTCTACGGTATGAGATATTATAACTCCCTTCCCGGCCGCCAGGCCGTCCGCTTTTATCACGAACGGGCCGGTACGGCTTGCCAGATAACCGGAAGCCTCCTCTGCACTATCAAAAACCATGTAATCCCCGGTGGGGATCCGGTTCCTCTTCATGAAATTCTTGGCCCAGACCTTACTCCCCTCCAGCCGCGAACCGGATGCTCCGAATCCGAAAATCCTGAGCCCTTCCGAGGAAAAATGGTCGGCTATGCCTTTTACCAGTGGTACTTCCGGCCCCACCACCGTAAGATCTATCCGGTTCGCTGCGGCGTATTCAGCCAGCCGGTCTACCTGCCCTGCCGCTATATCAACCCGTTCCGCCAGCCCCTCCATTCCGGCGTTTCCCGGCGCCGCGAATATTCTGTCCACTTCTTCCGACAGGGATAATTTCCATGCGAGGGCATGCTCTCTCCCGCCAGATCCCACCACCAGAACTTTCATATCAATTCCTTCCTGTTTTATCCAGTTCGGTACGTACACCCAAATTAACACAAACAGATTCCATTTTTAAGAAATTAATATCACACCTCGGATTCAAAATTAATTACGCAGCTCTTCAGGGTTAGATCCATAAATACCGGCCGGCATCAACTCGCCAGTTCGGGAAGAAATGAGGAACCGTTTTTTATTACCAGCACCGGTGTGTCTCCTTCCGGGATCTTTCTCTCATGCCAGGGTATGAAACCGAACCTCTCAACCTCCAGGTCATCCAGTTCTGACTTCAGGTGTATATTATACCGTGTGGTCAGCTCGCGGGTGGAGACTGCAGTCTGCATGTTCAGGGAATAATCCTCTTCCCGGAATCTTCTCATTCCCGCGGCCTCCCGGTAGCTTGAAGAACCTATACCCTCGCTGCAGGCGGCAACGCAATAGATATTTCCTCCCCTTTCTGCCGCTGCTGAACCGTACCTGAGAGCCTTATGCGCCTGTAGAAGGTTTATGTCCCGAGGCGAACCGCCGCAGGAGATCAGCACAGAGGGGAATTGTCTCTCCAGTTTTACGGCATATACCTGTCTCAAATATTCACAGGCCTTCAGGTGTGAATGGAGGATATCGCCTGAATTGATAAAGATTATATTACCTTCCGGGTCCGCTATAAAATTTATCATGAATACCGGAGTATCCAGAAGTCCTGCCGCGGCAACCATCTCTCTGTGAACCGGGTTGCCCTGCAGGTTCCCGGCGAAACAACCCTCTGCCATTCCGCTTCCGGGATCACTACCCAGAGATAACCTGTGATTGCGCATAATAGAATCTATTGATGCCATCCCCGGCATTATCATCTTCCTTCCACCCCCAAAACCGGCGAAGTAATGGAATGACACCCCGCTGACCGGTATCAGAAGCTCGGAGTCGACCAGTCGGCGGTCCAGGCAGAGGTCCCGGTCATGGGGGGTGGAACCCACCCTCACATGACTGTCGGAATGATCAGCCCTGTGCTGGTAAACAGTGTACCTGCCTGCGATTGTACCGCCCAGGTGAACTTCCAGCTCCCGGTCACTCTCCAGCCGGTGCGCACCGTTGGCAATCAGAATCCCTATTCTATCATCGTTCACGCCACAGCTGGAAATCTCCTTCAGTAATACCGGGAGAACCCTCTTGACCTCCTTCCCCCTGGTAATATCGGGTACCAGAATGGAAACCGGACCCCGGGTGGGGATCATATCCCTCAGGGGGTGAGAGGAAACAGGTTTTTCAAATGAATTCAAAAGGGTACCGGCGATATCTGATATGGCAGGCGGAAGTACCTCCGGGGCTATACAGGTTTCGCCTGCGGTTTCAACCTCTGTAATTCCGTTTCTGTAGGGAAGCTTGACTCCGGGCACAGACCCTCCCGGGTTCATCCATACCCAGCTCCGGCGGCCGCGGAGCTGGAGTATCATTCAATTATCCAGGCAGAACCCGGGTCCCCTTCTCCGACCTGCAGGCATCCAGAAGATCGGAAGTCCCGGTAATAACCGCCATCTCGCCGCCATTTTCCACGAAATCGAGCGCTGCCCTGACCTTCGGCCCCATACTGCCTGCCGGGAATTCGTATTTACTGTATCTCGCTCTCAGTTCACTGGCCGGGATAGATTTTATCGGCTCCTGTGTTTCCATACCATAATCGGTGTAAACGTAGTCCACGTTGGTCAGCATGAATAGCCGGTCCGCTCCTACATTATCCGCCAGCACCGATGCCGCCCTGTCCTTGTCAATAACCGCTTCCACCCCGTGCAGGTATTCACCTTTCCTGATTACCGGTATCCCGCCCCCACCCACAGC
>WJIX01000330.1 GCA_014730075.1 bacterium
CGCGGGCGGCCTCACACGGGCCGCCCTTTTTTCTTGTTTTTTTCCTGTTGTTCTGTATTGTCAAAACCGCGGTCGATTTCCCCGGCGAGGAAATCGCCGCTCCCGCCTCGGACTCGCTCTTTCTGCCCCTGCGGGGCAGAAATCCCTGCCCGCTCGCCACTGGGCAAGGGTTTTGACAATACGGAACATTATGATAATAAATCCCTCGGCAGAAAAGCCTGTTTTAACTTGTTGAGAAATTAATTATTTTATGAAATAAGTTTATTCTATAGATGTTGACACCGGAAGGCTCAATTCATATAATAATAGAAACAAAAGGGGTGTATATAGGAAGTTCGCTACAGTTGTCTTTTTGTGTTATTTAGCTTGGAATCAACAGAAAGGGAGCGGGTAGCGTCTTTTTATATTTTTTGATTATATTATTTGAATTTTTGATCATCTGTAGTATTTTCATTGAATATAATTTCGGGCCTGCACAGAGAAAGCTGTGATGGAAAATCTCTTGATAGTACTAATAGCCGCTCTGCTGGGGATGGTTTTCTATACCTACGCAGGATACCCCATTATTCTATATATAGCCGGCATGTTCAGGAGCAGAAAGAATGCGCCCGAAGATAATGAACTTCCCTCCGTGGCCCTTATTATCTCCGCTCACAACGAGAGCAGGGTGATCAGGGATAAGATAGAGAACTCCCTGCAGCTTGATTACCCGGCTGACAGACTCAAGATCATTGTGGCCAGCGACGGTTCCGATGACGGTACCAACAGTATGGTAAGGGAGTACCCCGGTGTTGTTCTGAAGGCTTTTGATAACAGGAGCGGTAAGAGCGCCACCCTGAACAGGGCGGTGGTGGGCCTGGAGGACGATCTCCTGATATTCTCCGATGCCAATGCTTTCTACAGGAAGGATGCCGTCAGGAAGCTGGTCCGCAACTTCAGCGACCCTGAGATCGGGTGCGTGGTGGGCAAGCTGGTATATGTGGACGGCGAGTCGAGTGTGGGCAAGGGAGAGAGCCTCTACTGGAAATACGAGGCGTTCCTGAACTGGCTGGAAAGCCGCAGGAAGTCGGTACTGGTCGCCACCGGCACCATCTTCGCTATCAGAAGAGAACTATACAGGCCGGTCCAGAGCGATGTGGCCAATGACCTTCAGATCCCCGCTGATATAGCCTCTCAGGGTTACGGTGTGGTGTACGAGAGCGAAGCGGTCGCATCCGAGAAGGCCACCTCTTATTACCGCGAGGAGTTCATGCGTAAGTACCGGATCATAGTGAGGGGCCTGACCGGGTACCGGCACCTGGGGGGAGATTTTGGATCTGTTTTCCGCAATTTCCAGTTCATCTCCAGAAAGCTTCTCCGCTGGTGGGTGGGGCCTGCCCTTACCCTGGTATATATCTTCAATATATTTCTGCTGGGCCGTCCTCTGTTTACCACCCTGTTTGCACTTCAGAGCATATTCTACATTCTGGCCCTGGCTGGCCTGGTTACCGGGCGGGGTAACAGGCAGAGCAAGTTCCTCTACATTCCATTCTATTTCGTTACGGTAAACGCGGCATCTTTCTACGCCATAGCCACCTTCCTATCTGGAAAGAGATACTCCGCCTGGGATAAGGCCGAGACCACCAGGGATTTCGGTGAGGACCAGGGAGAGAGGCCGGAGCTGAGGTTAGTCGGAAGCGGGGATGAGAAACCAGCGGCGGAGAAGAAGAGAAAACAGGGCAAAGTGGAAAGGATTACCTGAGTATTTATAAATGGATTCTCTCTCGGTTCTTTTCTTTATCAGTTCAATCGATTGCGGCGGAGCGGAGAATCATCTCCTGAACCTCTGCCGCTACCTCTCTGGAAGGGGCAATCAGCTTCATATCTGCGCACTCTCCGGACCCGGGGGCGACCTGGAAGCTGATTTTGAAAAGCTGGGCGTTCGGATAGAGTATCTTGACCTCCCTTCCCTGCGGACATTCCTGAACCCGGTATATATGAAACGGTTCAGGGAAATTGTCAGAGAATTTTCTCCCGATATCATTCACGCACATCTCTATCATGCCGAAGCGGCGGCCGCTGTGGCCACTTTTTTCGGCGATGCCCCCCTGGTGGTTACCAGGCACAGCTCCGGACTCGAATTCAATGGGACCAGGAGGCTGGTCTCCCGCGCTGTATCCTCAAGAATCAGCCGTCTGATAGCGGTAAGCTCGGAAGCGGCCCAAGAGGCGGAAAATATCGGAATAAGCGCCAGGCGTATTTCGGTGATTGAAAGCGGGGTGGATACCTCTCTTTTCCGGCCACTGGAGCAGAGCGAAAGGGAGCGCCGGAGGAGCGATTATCTCTCAGGGCTGTTCGCAGATAAACCGGAGGAACCTGTAATCCTGATTGGTTCGGTTGGCGGGCTCAAACCGGTAAAGAACTATCCCCTTTTTATTGAGATGGCGGCAAGGCTGATTAAGCAGGGGGATCTGCCCGGTGAACTGAGATTTGTTATCGTAGGAGATGGACAGCAGAGAGACGAGCTTTCCGCCCTGATAGAAGAGCTGGGGCTGAAGGGGGTTGCGGCTCTTCCGGGAAGAGATACCAGGGTTCAGGAACTCCTGCCCCTGTTTGATATTTTCGTCCTCACCTCGGACTCTGAAGGTGTACCGGTAGCGCTGCTGGAGGCCCTCTCCTGCGGGCTGCCCTGTGTGGCCAGCAGGGTGGGAGGGATACCGGAGACAGTTGCCGGCAATGCTCTTCTGCCCGAGCCGGGGGATCTGGACGGGTTTTTTGAAAGCGTCCGTTCTCTTATCATGGATGGCAACAGGAGAGCGGTTCTGGGGGCGGCTGGCAGAGAACTTGCGGTCGGGAAATACGGACTTCAGGGCTGGGGTGATAGAAACCTGTCCGTATACCTTTCAGCCATCCGGTCCTGAAGCTGAAAAAGCTGATCCCCTGCAACAATATTTGAAACTTTTCAGCGGCTTGCGACTATATATCAACAGACGGGAACTTAAGATAAAAGGCGGTATGATTAGTTGGTACTGCCATTTGCAGAATAAAAAGAACCGGGAAGAAAGGAGCCGTTATGAAGAAGGCAGCTAAAGCGCTTCTGATCGTCACGGTGGGGTCCATCCTCTTTTCAGCCTGCGGCGCGCAGGCGGGAAGGGGAGCGGACAAGACTGTCATGCTGAAAGAAAAGGAAGAGAAGGGAGCTTTCCTCGGCATATTCATGTCAGACCTGACCGAGGAGGTGATGGAGGAGAAGGGGTACCGCATGGATAAGGGGGTGCTGATCAGCGGAGTAATAGATGACAGCCCCGCCGATGAAGCGGATATCAGGGAAGGGGATATAATATTCAGGATCGATGGAAAAGAGATAGAGAACGCAGAACACCTGGCCGAAGAGGTGGCTGGCAGGGAGCCCGGAGACCGGGTAGAGTTGGAACTGTTCAGAGAAGGCGACAGGATGAAGATCAAAGTGGAGCTGGATGAAAAGAGAGAAGATCAATGGGTGATGCACTGGGATGATGATGACCGGGACAGGTACTATTTCAAGA
>WJIX01000331.1 GCA_014730075.1 bacterium
CTTCCCTCTCGAACAGGCCAGCGCTGGCTCATCTTCACCTCTGTCTCCTCACCCTCCGCATCCACTACCCTACCCACCGTGTCAACTACCCTGTATTCCCCGCCCTGAGCCACCCATTCCAGACGTCCCTTAACCCCCGGGGGAATAAGTATCCTGTGCTCTATCAGCTCTGTCTCCTGAACACGGCCGATTATCTCCCCTCCTCTTACCTCCACTCCCGATTCCAGAAGCGGCTCGAATTTCCAGGTAACCTCATGGTCCAGGGATGATATATGCAGGCCCTTCTGGATATACTGTCCGGTCCTCTCCCTGATAATCTCCAGCGGTCGCTGGATGCCGTCGTATATTGTACCTATCAGGCCGGGGCCCAGCTCTACCGAAAGGGGAGCTCCTGAGCTGTAAACATCGGCGCCGGGAGCAAGGCCGGTAGTGTCTTCGTATACCTGTATGGAAGCCCTTTCCCCTTCCAGCTTTACTATCTCTCCGACCAGGTGGTCCTCTCCGACCTCCACCAGGTCAAGCATCTTGGCGCTCTTTACTCCACCCGCGTGAACTACTGGACCGATTACCTTTACAACCTTTCCTATTATTTCAAGCACTGCCCGATTCCTCGCTTCCTGAAGGCTGGAAAACCTCTTCGAATATCACATTGCGTATCTGATCGTTCAATCTGTGGATTCTTGCTTCGAAGGTATTATCGTAAGCTACCTTACCTTCGGCCGCGCGGATCCTCGCGCCCCCCAGGGATCTCTTTCCCAGCTCTTCCAGCTTCAGCAGGCACTCACTCCCGGTTTCCTTTGTCACCGTTTCAGAAACCTCCGGGAGCAACCTTTCTCTGGTAATTTCCAGGTCCCGCCTGTCCACACTTATCACGAAGGAACTTCCCCCCAGCGCACGCACACCAGCCAGTATCAATCCCCTCATAATATCACTGTATCTCTTCTGCTGTCTGATCCCTTCCAGCTGCATCCGGACATTTTCCATTATATGTTCGATTACCTCTTCCCTGACCTTCAACTTCTCTCTCTTAAGCTCTATCTTTATACTGGATAACAGTCTCCGGTATTCATTCTCACCATTATCTTCAGCCTCCCTGAGTATCTCTTCCGCGATCCGGCCCTTCTTCTTCTCCGCCCTCTCTATGATTCCGGAGGCAGTCCTCTCAGCTTTATCGAGGATAGATTCCGCCTCTTTCTTTCCATCCTCCCTTATCCTGCGGCAGATCTTCTCGACTGATTCTTCTTCAGGCAAAACAACCTCTCCTCTTCAAGAACAGTTTGCAACCGCTCAAGTCTTCACTCCTATGGCGGCGTTGACCATATCCCTGATCGATACCCTTCCTTCTATGGGGCCCTCCCGGTCTGGTATCTGTATAATCAGCGGAAAGTCGTGGCCGAAGAGGTACTCGTCAATTTCCTCCTGCACCTGTGCGGCTACCCGCTCGGTGATTATTATTATACCGATATCATCGGCAGAGAAAGCCTCCCGGAGGGCTTCCCTGGTTTCCTCACCCGATTCCACAATCTCACCGGCCAGCCCTATCATCCTGAATCCGGTAACTGTATTTTCATCTCCGATAACGTGAAACTGCATAGCATTCGCTCCGCACTTTCCGCTTAAAACTTTTCTACAGCTTGATAAGTATCATTATTGATATAATCAGCCCGTAAATCGCGATACCTTCGGCCAGCCCGACATATATCAGCGCCCTGGCGGCAAGTTCAGGCTTCTCTCCAATGGCGCCCAGGGCTGCCGAGCCTACGTAGGCTACCGCAATCCCGGCTCCCACACTCCCGATAGCTGTCGAGAAAGCCGCCGCGGCAAATCCCCAGACGGTGATCTTGGCCCTGTTCTCAGAATAATCTTCCTTTACGGCAGCCTCCTCGGACGATTGCCCGTACACTCTGGCCGCAGTGCTGATCATGGTAATCAGAAAAACCAGAAGCACTATAGAGAACACCGCAATCCCTGAAACAGTAATCCACTTTTTCATCTTTCTCCTCCGCAATGTCTGCAACGACAACACTCCATTCTCCTTTCATTATCAACGGTCTTTTTTCAGGCTTATCGGCTGGTACGATCTTCCTCCTCCCACAAAGAATTTGCTGAAGAATTCATAATACTCCAGGCGGATGGCCTGAATGGTTACCACCAGCCCTTCCAGCACGATTACAACTGCGTTACCCAGTATCAGAATCAGTGCTGAGTAGATAATCCCTCCGCTGCTGTCCTTCACCATATCCACCAGGCTGAACACGGCGATAAACAATCCCACGTGGGCCAGTGAGAAAGCCGCCACACGAATAAATGAAACCGTATTGCCGAGATATCCGGTAACGATTTCCATTATCTCGATAACAGTCTCCATCAGGTAGGTGAACACACCCTGCTGAAAATTTACTCTGCGCTTCTCGATAACAGCCGAGATCGGCTCGCGCAGGAAAATCAATACCAAAGGCAGTATTATCCCTACCGCAATCAGCTTGACCGGCACCGGTTCGCTGGCCAGAAAGGTCGAGACTACCGCCACCCCGCACCAGTACATCACTCCACTGATGATCCCCGCATGGTCAAACAGAAGCGACTTGTAAGCTCTCATCCGGATGGCGTTCACGGCGTTGAGCACAATTCCTCCGCTGATCATTATAATTCCGAAATAGATCGCAACCTTGAAGAAGTAGAGGACATTATCCATCGGTTTTCTCCATAAGCCCTCGAACAGGTCCTCTATCCCGAATATACTACCGAACAGCACCCCGAATATCATCGATGAAACGCCGCAGTAGAGGGCCAGTCTCCCGATGAGCATGATGGTCCTGTTTTCCCTTTTCCTGCTCCTGATATCCATCAGTATCCCTATCACCGCCAGTATTGCCCCGTGTCCCACGTCTCCGAACATCATTCCGAACATGAACAGAAAACTAATTGCGACCAGAAAGGTTGGATCTATAACATTATAGCCGGGGGTTCCGTAACTGGAAACCAGGATACCGAACGGTTGAAGGATTCTGGGATGCTTGAACTGGACCGGCACCTTTACCTTCCCTTCCTTGACACCTGCCACCTCCTCCGGGGCGACAATCTCGATGATGGCACGGCCGCTGGATGCTTTCAGTATTTCCTTTTTAACGTAATTCTTGCGGTCGCTGGGCACCCATCCGGAAAACAGGTATGTACGGCTGGTCTTTTTGATATATCCCTTTACCTTTACGTACAGCTCGCCAACCCTGAGCAGCTGATAATACCTGGCGATCAGAGCTGATTTATCATCCTTTATCTCCTGCAGTTCCCCGTTTATTTCATCTATCTCCCGCCGGAGTCCGGTTATCTTCTTCTCCAGGCCGGAGGTCAATTCCTTCTCAGTTTCGCTTTCCCTGCTCTCGTCCGATATCTCCACATCCTCGAAAGCTGCCTCCCTGAGGATCCTCTTCAGCTTCAGGCGGTCACTCTTGAGCCCCACCACCAGCATGAAATCCTCATCATCGCGGCGCTCCAGCCTCAGGGCGACAGCTGCAAGGTCTGCCAGCTTATCCTGGATCAGGTCAATATTATCACTCCTGATCTTGCCGTACCTTACCATCAGGAACCTGTAGGATGTGTCAGGAGCGGGGATACCTCTCTTCAGAAGAGGTGAAGTCTCGGCGAAGATATTCTCCAGCTGCCCGATCCGTCCCTTCAGTCTTTCCCTTTTGGCCAGAAGTGAATCTACCCTGGTCTCTATCGTCACCAGCTCTTCCTCCACCCCATCGAGGTCCCGGTCGGTCACCCGGTCCACCTCCTGGTCATCCCTGGTGCGGGGCACCTCCCTGATCTCAAGTTTCTTCATCAGAGAAGATATCTTCTCCCGGAGCATCTCTATGCGCGCTTGCATCTCGGCGGAATCGATTCCCTCCAGTTTCCTGGTCCAGGGTTTTTCTTCATCCAGTTTTATAAGGTGCAGAACTCCCAGGCGGGTAATGGCCTTGGCAACTTCCTCCAAGTCGGACTCGAACACGATCACGTTCATCTGATGCATTCTGTGCGGCGTAAACATCCGGTTACCTCAGAATAAGATCCTTAAATGATTATCAATAGCATCGTGGTCCAGGCCGATCACCTTGCCATTGAGTATAGTAATGAGATTTCGTATCTCAGCTCGTTTTAATATCAAATAGGATAAAACAGTTCCTATTGTAAAGGGAAATCCTCCCAGGGTCCTCCTGGCCTCCCTGACCAGGTAATCCCATAGGATTATTTCCATCACATAGAGCTTTCCCGCCTGGGGAACCTTGGAAAAGAGCATGGCCGCCTGTCCCAGGTATTGGTCGA
>WJIX01000332.1 GCA_014730075.1 bacterium
GTATAAGGCCGAGTACCAGTACCGTCAGAACAGTATTATCGAACACAGGCACCGGCCTGGGTTCGATAATTTCAACTATCTGATGACAGGTATCATATTTGGAATCGACCCAGGCAATTATCTGCAGGTCGGCTGTGTCTCCGAGACAGGCATTGTTTGCGTTAACGGTGGCATAAACCGTCCGGCATTCTCCCCCGCTGACTCCGTATTCATCCCCGGTCTCATTGACCGAAGGAATAAAGCATCCTCCACTGCTGTATCCGGGACTGGTTATTTCGTAGCTGTAATCAGCGTCCGGAGCACAGGGGTTCTGATTGCAGAGCCCGAACGGCACGGAGGCGAACGCCTGGCCGACCTCAACATAATACCTGTCGGCCTGATTGATGAATATATTGCTTTCTGCTTCAGCGGCTGAAAGTATTACCATGGTGGTATCGTTTCCGCCGCAGTCGGGAGAGCAGATACCATCGGTGTCGCAATATGCCATCACCGCGTAAACAGTGTCAAGCTCCCCTGGTGAAGCCGAACATGGGGGCACCACACATATCTCCTGTGCCCAGTTGCTTCCCGGGCTCAGTTCACGGCAGACCTCCAGGGCTGGATCTGCGCTGATATCCCAGCCCCTGGTATCGAATACTTCCAGGCAGAAGGTATCGGCGCTTGCTCCGGAGTTCGCCGGATAAATGGTGTAGCACCACTGTTCACCCTTGACGGCGCTCTGCGTTCCAGATGGGAACCCGGATCCCAGATCGGGGGTTCCTTCCTTGGAACAGTCCCCGGTATCACCGAGAGGGCCGATCACGCCCCGGATACCGACATCGCCGTAAGCGTAGTTTCCGTTATCCAGCGCCGAGTAGCTGGAGCCGTTGTTGCTGATGAAGCACTTGTTCGTCTCCATACTTCCCTGGCTGTCATATGGAACAGGGTAGGTGTATGAACCGGTATTGAATTCAACCTCGATATAAACCGGGTCCCCGTTGATCAACAGAAGCGGCGAGGCCAGATCGACAGTGTAATAACCCGCCTCGGATACAGAACCTGAGATAGGTCCCGCCAGAAGATTGGAGGGGGAACCTCCCGAGAAATCATCATAGACATTAATAGTATAGCTGGTCGGATTGTTTACCGCCCAGAAAGAGACCTTCTTCAGATATTCGCTGCTGGAATTGTGGGTCAGCTCTATAAGCCCCCAGTCATCTCCATCTCCATAGCCGACCGACTGCCACCAGCCCCACTCGTCGTAGTAATAGATCGTCTCAGTGGGATCGTAATCAGTGTAACCGGTAATTATGCTGGTATCTGTCCCTATCTGCGCGCTTCCGTACTCGATATAGAAATAGCCGTTATCACCCCAGCCTGTCCCCCATGAATTCTTGACTATCCAGGCACCGTTACCCCCGCACATCGAATCGTCCCATCCTACTATAAGCACTGCATGGTTAGGCGATTCGGTTCCGGAATAGCTCAGGCAGGTGCTGCCGTCATAGCTTCCGAAACCGGGGAAGCTGGCATAGATCCCGGTATATACAGGACCGTAATTCTGGATGGCGTTCTTTATTGAGGTAACGTCATTCGGAATCACCCTCCACTCCCTTACCTGCTTGTAGAAATCACAGGTAGGGTTTATACATGTGGGAGTGGGGCATCCGCCGGGATAGGGATCGCAGCTCTCCTGCACCGTCCCCAGCTGGGCAAGGTAATTGACCGATATCCAGGCATTGCCGCCGGCGTTGCAATCATGGTAGCTGGTAAGATTGCAGGCCTGTATATTGAGTTCCGAGTAATCAGCCGTAAATGCCTCACTGAGAAGTACCTGTGACTCCAGGCATCCCAGTGTTGCAAAAGACCAGCAGGTGCCGTAGGGATTCTGGTTCTTGACCGGGGTAACCCCGCCACTGGTTCTCCAGTCCCATGAACTGGCCGCGGCTCCGAATATATTACCCGCAGGTTTTATATGTTCCAGGCTGACCGGTGGGGGGATATATCCGAAGTTCTCTTCGGGACGCTGGTACTTGGGTGGCGGAGCCTTCTGCAGTTCCTGGGCAAGTCCGGCCCCGGATGCCAGGATCAGAAGGAATGCAACCGCTGATATTACAATCCTTGATTTCATGATATTAGACCTTCCTTCTTAATTATCCGATTGTATCTCCCTGCACAGAAATGGAAATGACCGTTATCACTCCTTTCAGATAAGAATCCGCTGGTTTATTCAAGTTCAAATCTCATTAACTGTTAGAGAACCCCCTCGAATCCTCCAGAGTCAAATATAGACAGCATAAATTATACCATATATCTTAATGTATTTCAACTGATTATATGGCCGGAGGATGCGCAGGAAACGCCCGGATACCACCTACTTCAAATATGCAGGATCGATAATGAAACGGTCGTATTTTTCAAGCTCTCCATCACGTATCACTGACTGAAGTTTCCTGACATACCTGCCCCTGGATTCGCTGTAGTTGTACAGGAGTGAGGTTAACACCAGCGGATCGTCAGTCAGGCCCCGCCGGTGCCTGAACTCACTGTAGGGGCCACGGGCTATTGTCCTGTAATAATCCAGCACAGAACCGATCAGTGAATGGTACTTTCTGAGATATACCGATTTATTCCCCCTCGCCCGGTTCGCTTCGATCCTTGGCTTATTTCTGCCGAAAGCCCATACACCGAATGCGTTATTTCCCTCTATGAAGAATCTTGAGCTTCCCCAGCCCGACTCCAGCGCGGCCTGCCCCAGAACTATACTTACCGGGTGAAGCTCCAGCTTGTCCTTCAGCTGCTCCATATCGGATGCCCTGTAGGCATCCATCCACCGCCGCAGGAAATCCTTATCAGCGCTTCGAAGCCAGAGCTGCCTTCTGCTCTTGCTGGCAATTCTATCCACTCTTTCCCTGACACCCCTGAGGTACTTATTTACGATCAGAATGGAGGGAAGCATCATCTGGACGAACTTCTGTTTCCTCTTCTCCGGCTGCAGATCCCCCAGATCAATCTGGCCTGTATAGATAACCGGCAGCACCTCTTCCCCTTGAAGGGGCATGATATCGTCCGGGGAGTCAACCAGCCTGTACTGAACATCCACGTACCTTTCGACCCCCTCCTCCCGCATTCCACATCCGGAGAGGAGGATAACCGCCAGAACAGCCGACATAACAGGTTTCCAGGTCCGTGATTTCATTATCATCTCCAAGGGCGAACTGTTTCAGAGCATACTCATAATCAGTCCGGAGAACATTATATAATCAGATTCATTCACCCGGCAATTAAAATAATGATTGATAAGCAGGGCTTATACAATTAGAATCTCTCTTACCTTCTCTGAGAGTAAGGAGTGAACCTGACAGATGAAGACTGGTAAAGGATTCCGTGTTTTAGTCCTTCTGACCATTATCGCTTCGGTTATGAGGCCGGGGTCCGCCCCGGCATCGGATGACCAGTCAGCCAGGCTGCAATCGCTGGGCGGGAGCGCTGTTGAGGGAATTATTCCAGATTTTTATACCGATTTCAGGAACAACCCGGCTCTCCTTGCCGGTTCTGAGAAAACGGAACTGATGTACAGGCTGGTCGATTACTGTGGAGCTTCCCTCCCTTTCTACCAGCTGGAGATCAATGGTACCTGGGAGCAGCCCCAAATATCCAATTATCATTATCTCAACGCCCTGGATTACTTCTGGAAAAGGGGGCGGGGCAAATGGAACATAGCCCTTTCAACCCTCTGGAAATTCAATAGGGAGGAATCATCCAGGCCTGAAGTGGACTACCTTCAGAACGACTATTCCAGCAGGCTTTCAGAAACAGATAACGATGCCTGGAGGATTGACCTGACAGCTGCGTTCATGACCGGGGACGATATATCTTTCGGACTCAGGGCGGGAGCTTACGGTTTTTACAATATGATTCAGAGACAGGATATCTCATACAGAAAAAACTATTATATCTATAATGCCAGAGAGATTCTGAACAGGTCATATGAAAGAAATGACATGAGCAATTCGATCCGGCGCACCGTCTCAGCATACCTGGAGTGCGGGATCAGAACCGAAGAGGGAGAAGAATCTTTCAGCGAAATATCCTTCAGGGCATTAAAAGCTACCAGCACCTCTTATATAGAGAGGATTTACAGAAGGCTCGATAAATATTATGACGAGTACTCCGGTACCGTATACCTGACCGAAAGATATTACGATAACCAGATCTCCGATAATTATACCGGAGGCGACAGTTGGATATTCGGTTTTCAGGGAAGGCACCGGACCGAATCCGGATTCATCCTGTCCGCCTCGGGAAGCTACGAGAGGTGTAACTGTGATCTTTCCAGGTGGAACAGTATTGAAGATCTGAACTATGATTACATTTCCGAAGACCAGAGTGAATTAAGAGAGAGCATCTATGACGGCGGAGAGGGAACTTTTGACAGGATTCATGGAACACTTAAAGCCGGCAGGAAGGTCGAATTCAATAAGAAACTCAACCTTTACCTTGGCATTTCCGCTCTCGGCTCGCATACCGGATGGAATTACGATCCGGTAATTGAATACAGACTGAGATCGCGTGAAGATCTTGATTCATATTCAGAAAATGCAAGTGACAGAACATCCCTTTCAGTCGATATGAATAACCTCGATCTGAACCTGCCCATATCACTGGAACTTAAACCGCTGCCTTTCTTCACTTTCTTCTCGGCGGTGGTACCGGAATTCAGTTTCGAGGTCAAGACCGAGAGGATGGGATTCCCCGATTACGGGATTCTGGAGGGTTCCGGCTATATCTACGACTATGAAATAACTACCAGCACTATCAGGACTCAGTATTTAATGCCCACCGGTTTCAGGCTGAATTACGGGGAGAGACTGGATATCCAAGTTTTCACAGAGGGGTATCTGTTTTACACCAGCGAGCTTCATTCTCTGAACATGAATATCAGCTACAGATTCTGACAGAAACGGCCCGGGTGAGCTAACCGGAGCCCCCGGCGATATCCCCCTGCCTCAGCGCGATGATACTTGCCAGGCATATGGAAGAGAGCTTGGAACGGGCCGAATCGCCCCTGGAGGTAAGTACTATCGGAACACCCCCACCGATAATTACTCCCGCAAGGTAGGCCCCTGAAGAAACGGTAAGTGATTTATACACAACATTCCCCGCTTCGATGTCAGGCATGATCAGGATATCCGCGTTACCCTTTATCTGGCCCCGGTAATGCTTTTCTTTGGCCGATCTGGGGTCCATGGCGATATCCAGCGAAAGGGGACCCTCCACGATACAGTCTTCCCGGTCAACATACTCAACGGCCATCTCACCAGCCTGCATGGAAGACTCCACACTGGGTATCATGGTCTCCACCGCGGAGATCAGAGCCACCCTCGGCTTGTTAATGTTGAGGTGCTTAGCCACCATCACCGCATTCTCGATTATCTTCCTCTTGATTTTCGGGCTGGGGTTGGGGATCAGGGCAGCGTCTGAGACAAACAGCAGCCTGGGATATGTGGGTATCTGAAAAACCCCCACATGGCTGTAGATACTCCCCTTTTTCATCCTTCCGCTTTCCTTGAGGTAAGTCAGGGTCGCCTTCATGATATCGGCGGTCTTGACTCCTCCCTTCATCAGCAGATCGGCCTTTCCGGAGTCGAGAAGCTCTATCGATTTCTCCACCGGGTCGTGGGAATCGACTATGGTGTAGTTATCCCCGTCCACCGTAATATCATAATCCCAGGCAATCTTGTTAACCTCGTAGTAATCGCCTACCAGCAGGAACTTCGCTACCGGGTATCTTCCCTCTTCATTGGCCTGTTTGGCAGCCACTACTGCATCCTCGTTCTCAGCCCCCACTATCGCTATAACCGGAGGTTTCCTCGCTGCCACCAGGGATCTGGCCATGTAGGCGACCTCATCCAGGCTGGTTACAGGTTCGGTCTCCTTCTTCCTGAGCTGCGGATCGGAGAATATCTCGGTTGCGAACAGCTTTTCCTCTTCTTCCCTCCTTTTTCTCAGGGTGTCCTTCTCCCGGTGGTAATCCTTGAGCCGGGAGGGATTGAACCTGGCCCGCATATGGCCGGCCACCAATGATTCATACTCAATCGAACCGGGGATTACTCCGATGGTAAAATGAGGATATAATTTCTCTCTTATCATGGAAGTAAACTCACTGCTCTTTGACAGGCCGCCGGTCAGAAGTACCAGGTCTATATCCTTCTCAACCGCGGAGAGCTTCATTATTTCCCCGGCAATGTTCCTTGCCATGAAATCTATTACTATATCTATTTTCTTCTTCTGGTTTCCCATAGCCCCTGAATCCCTGAAATGGAGAAGTGCCCGGAAATCATTGGTCCCGGTCAGGTCCAGCATACCTCCCTGCCCGAACAGATATTTTCTCAGCTCCGGTATGCTCATATCCTTGTTATCTATCGCTCTCAGGAGAACTCCCAGGGGGATATTCCCACACCTGTTGGCACTGGGAATACCTGAAAATGCGTTAACCACATCGACAATTTTTCCCTCTTCATGCCTGACCACGGAAATGCCGCCTCCTATGTGGGCTCCCACGGTGGTAAACTGATGCTCTTCGACACCCAGGATGTAACTTGCCAGACGATGAATGGCGCGCTGGTTCAGATAGTGAACTCCCCTGCCATCCCTTAAGATTTTACGGATCCCGGTAAGCCTGGCTGTAGTTTCCATTTCATCCGAGGCTACCGGATCGGTCATGGTAATCAGGGTATTCTCTCCGCACTGGAACTCCCGGTGGAGTATCATACCAATCTGTACACCCATATTTGAGGCGTGGTCAATAATCGGGTCCTGCACGTCGGTGATCATTTCATCACATACTCTGTAGGTCCCGGTGGGTACCGCTCCCACAAAACCTCCCCTGCAGGCTATCCCGGAGAGGTCGCTCCCCTTTATTCCCTCACTGGAAAGCCATCTGGTGATCTCGGCAGTTCTGGCTTCAACGCTGTCGTCATAATCGGGCGGGAGATGCACCTCTTCCTCGGCGATCAGGTCGAACCCCTGGTAGAGCGCCACCTTTGTAGAGGTTGAACCCGGATTCAGGCAAAGCACCTTCTCCCCTGAGGCCTCCTTCGGAAGATCTCCCGAGCCGTAAAGACCGGATATTATTCTACCCGACCCGGCTGATAATGACTTGAGATCATTTATCAGCTGAGTAAAGATATTACCCCAGGCCTGCTGCCAGTCTCTGTTCATCACCGGTGGCTTGAGAATACGCACAATTCTCTGCAGAAAATCGAGGTATTCCACTTCATCCTCAAAACGTCCGTAATGAGCGTTCTCCACGGCGTTTCTCAGTTCCTTCTCAACCTCCTGGTCCTTACCTTCTTCCTTTACTACCGACAGGAGCCCGTTGAGTTTTGCTTCCAGTAATTCAAGGTTCTTCTCAAACAATATTATTGCCCTCCAGATTCAAGCACCGGTTTTATACTTTCATTGTAACATTTAATTATCTCTTCAGCCCTATCCTCCAGAGCTTCCCGTTCCGGGCCGGAGGCATATGAGCGCATATCTCTCAGATCTGAACCCTCGATGGAACTGTCCCCCATCAGCACCCCCCCGATCGCTCCGCCGTAGCCAGTCTCCAGCTCCAGTCCGGCAAGTTCAGTCCAGAGAAGCGTCCACGCCCTGACCGTGCTGTCCCTGTCGTATCCCCCCCCGCCCAGGGCAATTA
>WJIX01000333.1 GCA_014730075.1 bacterium
GTGGGGGTGCGGCCGCCGCGGGCGCGGCGGCGATGGTACCGGTCGCCCTGGGCTCCGATACCGGAGGTTCCATAAGACAGCCCGCCTCCCTATGCGGGGTTGTGGGTATCAAGGGGAGCTACGGAAGGGTATCAAGGTACGGCCTGATCGCTTTCGCCAGCAGCCTGGACCAGATAGGGCCGATGGCAGGCTCTGTGGAGGATGCCGCCATAACCCTCAAGGTCATCGCCGGCGTTGATCCGCGCGATGCTACCACTATCCCGGCAGAGCCGGATGATTACGGCTCAGGGCTGGATGAAGGGATGGCAGGAATGAGAGTGGCCATACCGGAGGGCCTGGACCGCTATGAAATCGCACCGGAACTCAGGAAGATAATGAGAGAAACCGAAGAGAGTCTGAGAGCTGGTGGATGCGAGGTGGTCCCGGTGAAACTTCCAGACCTGGAAGCATCTATCGCGTGCTATTACGTGTTGGCCAACGCGGAGGCCTCCAGCAACCTGGCCCGCTATGACGGTGTCAAATACGGATTAAGGGCGGGAGCCGATACGCTGGATGAGATGTACATGGAGACCAGGGGAACCGGTTTCGGGGATGAGGTAAAGAGAAGGGTTCTCCTGGGGACCTATGTTCTTTCAGCCGGGTACTACGATGCCTACTACAACAAGGCCCAGGAGGTAAGGGGAATGATCTGCGGGATGTTCGAGAAGATTTTCGATCAGTTTGACCTGGTGATGCTCCCCACCGCTCCGGGTCCAGCCTTCAGGATAGGAGAGAGGATAGATGATCCCATCCAGATGTACCTCTCCGATATTTTCACTACACCGGTAAATATCGCGGGGCTTCCAGGTATCTCGATCCCCGCCGGCCTTACTCCGGAGGGCCTTCCCCTGGGGATGCAGCTGATAGCAGGGTACTCACAGGAGGGCAAGCTCTTTCGAGGGGCGGCTCAGCTGGAGCGGGTATTCCGGTTTGAACAGAGGCCGCAGGACTGAAGCTGATTAAAACGAAGGTTGCTTATGGGCAAGAAAGAATATGAACCGGTAATAGGGATAGAGGTTCACGCTCAGCTTCTGAGCGATACCAAGATATTCTGCGCCTGCCGCCCTGAGTACGGGGCCGAGCCGAACACCAGGGTCTGCCCGGTATGCCTGGGACTTCCGGGGGCTCTGCCTGTTCTTAGCGAGCAGGTTGTGGATATGGCGGTGATGATGGGGCTGGCACTGGGATGCGAGATCGCCCCCAGGAGCATTTTCGCCAGAAAGAACTACTTCTACCCTGACTGTCCGAGGAACTATCAGATATCGATGTATGACAGGCCGCTTTGTGAGAACGGAGAACTGGAACTGGAGCCGGAAGAGGGGGCCGGGAAGGTACGGATAGAACGGATACACCTGGAGGATGACGCCGGCAAGATGACCCATACTGGAGAGGGCGCAAGCCATGTCGATTTCAACCGCTGCGGGGTCCCCCTGATTGAGATAGTGACCAGGCCCGATATCAGATCGGCCGAACAGGCTTCCGGTTACCTCAAGCGGCTCCGGCAGATACTCCGTTACCTCCGAATCTGCGACGGCAACCTGGAAGAGGGTTCCATGAGATGCGACGTTAATATTTCGGTCAGAGAGACGGGAAGTGATGAGCTCGGCACGAAGACAGAGATAAAGAACCTGAACTCATTCAAGGCGGTGGAAAAGGGTATAGAGTTCGAGGTGGAAAGGCAGATTGGGGTGCTGGAGAGCGGTGGAAGGATTTCCCAGGTTACCAACCTCTGGGATGCCGACAACCAGCGGCTGGTGATGATGAGGAGCAAGGAGGAAGCGCATGACTACAGGTACTTTCCAGAGCCAGACCTTCTGCCATTGGAGGTTTCCACTGATAGGGTGAAGGAGATCGGCAGGGAGCTTCCCGAGCTGCCACTCGAACGGGAGAAAAGGTTCAGGGAAAGCTACGGCCTCAGTGCTTACGACGCCTCCGTCATCTGTGCCGAGAGAAGCATGGCAGATTATTACGAGGAAGTGGCAGAGGGAAGCGGGCTGCCCAAGAAGAGCGCCAACTGGGTGATGAGAGAGGTGATGGGAGAGCTGAAAAAGAGCGGCGTGGAAATCGAGGATTTCGCGGTTGAATCTACCTCACTTGCTGAGCTGGTCAAGCTTATCTCGGGAGGCACCATCAGCGGCTCCGCCGGGAGCGAGGTCTTTGAAAAGATGGTCCGGACCGGAAAAGAGGCGAAGGTCCTGGTAAACGAACTGGGTCTTGAGCAGATAAGCGAATCTTCGGAGCTGGAAGATATGGCTGAAAGAATCATTGCAGAACATCCGGAGGAAGCGGCGGACTATCGGGCCGGGAAAAAGAAACTGATCGGTTTCTTCATGGGCCAGGTTATGCGCGAGAGCGGCGGCAAGGCCAATCCGGGAATGGCCAGGGAAATACTAACGAAGAAGCTGGAGGATTAGGGGCCTCAAGCACTGAAAAGTGTCGGAATTTATAACGCCAGCGGTTGGTGCGATCCGCAACAGCTCAGAAAAACCTCAGATTATCCTTGAAAAATATCGATTAACACAGTAGAATCCAAAATCACCCGCGCCCGGCGGGTTTAATCTCTCAGAGCGACTCTGTGAATGATGAAGGGAGGAAGATGATGAAAAGAGCGCTTATTCTTTTTATAACCTTTTTTTCAGCGCAGGCGGTTCTTCTATTCGGCTGCCCGAGCGCTGAGATACTGATCAATGAGGTCATGGCAGACCCGGCCAGCGACTGGGACGGAAATGGGGAGTACTACTACAGGGATGACGAGTGGATAGAAATAATCAACTCGGGCGATTCCTCGGTTGATATATCGGGCTATCTTCTCTGTGACGACAGCTTCCCGATCGACTGGAGGTACGGATTCTCCGGCATTATCGGCCCGGGGGAAGTGAGGGTGGTCTACGGTTCGGACTCCCGCCTGTGGGAGCAGTCAGAGGGGTTTCCCTCCTACGGCCTCAGCCTTAACAACGGCGGAGACAGTGTGTTCCTATACCGGGTTCTGGGGAGTGATACCGTACTGGTCGATTCAGTGGTCTATGAAAACTACATCGCTGATGATGACCGTTCCCTGGGAAGAAAATGTGATGATCCATCGGTGTGGGAGCTGTTCGATGCCTACAACAGGTGTGAGGATTGCGAGCCTGTTTCCGGAAACAACTGCGTGCCGACCCCCGGGGATATCAACAACTGTCTTACCGATACGGAAGAGAGCAGCTGGGGAATGGTAAAATCGATATTCAGGTAAGATTCTGAATAGGTAATCTGCAGGGTTCGAACTGAATGCTCAGAGAGAGCTGGCCCGTCGGGCAGGGGGCCTGATTCAGCGAGAGAGCTGCTGAATCAGAATCCGACTGAGTTTCAGTTCTATGCTCCTCGCCTATTATAATCTTTACTTATAATGAACTAATATTGTAAATTACAGCTATGGGTGACAACCGGGAAAATAAGATTGATGATCAAATCAGCACCTGTTGGAAGTACTTCGACTGTGACCAGGAGGACTGCCCCGCTCATGACAGGGAGAACGCAGCCTGCTGGGAATTGACCGGGCACACCTGCAAGGGCAGGGTATTCGGCAGGATTGAGGAAAAACTGGTCAAGTGCTGCTTCAACTGCGATTTCTTCAAGCAGCTGAAGAAGAGGATAAAGGGAAGGCGCTGGGCAGATATAACCATCCTGGAGACCCTGGAGGATGCCCTGCAGCGGTCTTCAAACTATTCCGAGAAGGTTGAGGACCTGTATATGGAGGTAATAAGGCGAAGCAAGCTTATGAACCTTCTCTCAGAGGTCAGCAGGATCATCTCAGGGCTGGACAGCGAAGAGGACATCATACTGGCGATTCTGACCATAATCACAGCGAACGAGGGGCTCGGTTACAACCGGGCATTCGTCTTTCTCAAGGAGGAGGACAGGGAGGTACTCAGGGGTAAGTACGCCCTCGGTCCGGCGGATGCCAATGAAGCTAGCGACCTGTGGCACCTCCTGGAGAAGGAGAAGGATATGTCGATAGAGAAGCTGGTCCGGAAGGGCCAGAGACTCTCCTATATCAGAAAGAGCGAGCTCGCCATCAGGACATCGAAGTTGACCATAGATATGAGTGATGAAAACAGTGCCATAACCAAGGGGCTGAGCGAGGTCCAGTTCCTGGACGCCAATGACCTGGATAGCGAACAGGACAGGAAGATAGCCAGAGATCTGAAGCTGCAGCAGTTCTGCTTCTGTCCGATAGCCACCGCTGACGAGCAGCTTGGCCTGGTATTCGTTGATAACCTGTACTCGGGCAGAAAGATTACGGCGGAGGACGCACACCTTCTTGAGGTTGTGATAAGCCACGCAGCGACATCGCTTAAGGTGGTACAGTTAAAGGAATCTCTTAACAAAAATATCAAAATCCTGAAGGAGTCATACAGGAAGCTGAAGATGAATGAAGACCGGATGATGAAGGCGGAGCGTCTGGCGATTACCGGAGAGATGACCTCCTCTGTTCTGCATGAGATAAAGAATCCACTGGTATCTATCGGTGGATTTGCCCGCTCGCTTCTGCGCTCAGAAGAGCTATCAGGGAAGGACAGGGAATCGGTGGAAGTTATAGCCAATGAATCGTTAAGGCTTGAAAAATACCTCAAGAGCCTTCAGAGCAGTGTCAGCGAGGTGAAGCTTGAAGAAGAGAATATCAATAACGTGCTGAAGGATACATTCCAGATGCTCAAAGGGGAGATGAAGGAGCGCAAAATCAACCTGGTGAAGAACCTGGACCCGGATCTATCGCTGGTCAGGATAGACGAGGTGAAAATGCACGAGGTGATGATGAATATCATAAAGAATTCCATAGAGGCTGTGGATGAGGGAGGAACCATAGAGGTCAAGAGCTGGAACGATGGAAATAAGGTATTCGTTCAGGTAAGGGATGACGGGGAGGGGATACAGAGCGACCGGATGAACAGGATTTTCTCTCCGTTCTATACTACCAAGGATCATGGGTCCGGGCTGGGGCTGGCCTTCGCTCACAGGATTATCAAGGATCACGGCGGGAATATAACAGTCTCCAGCGCAAGTGGTAAGGGAGCCACCTTCACCATATCGGTCCGGAGTGTAAATGAAGATGAGAAGGTCAGCGGATAGGGGCCCGAAAAGCAGCCTCAGGCCTGCAGTTCCGATATATATTTGACAAAACTTATCTTTTCCGATATCCTGCTTATCCTGTTATTATTTATCTATAGCCGCACCTGGAAGGAACAGGAGATTGAGCGACAGAGTCGGAACGATACAGATTTATACCGGAGACGGCAAGGGGAAGACCACTGCCGGGATAGGGGCTGCGGTCAGGGCTGCCGGGCATGGCTGGAAGGTATTAATGATACAGTTTATGAAGGGGAGACTTTACGGGGAGATCGCATCGACCGGGAATCTGGATAATATAACCATAGAGCAGTATGGCAGGGACGAGTTTGTGGACCCGGAGAATCCGGAGCAGGTGGATATCGAGCTCGCACTCAGGGGTTGGGAGAGGGCCAGGGAGGTCGTGGAGGAGGGTGGTCTGGATATGCTGATCCTGGACGAGATCAATATAGCCCAGAACTTCGGATTGATCGACCTGGAGGAGATTCTTGAATTCATGAAGGAAAAACCACCTTCACTGGAGCTTATAATGACCGGAAGGCGAGCCCACGGAAAGGTGATAGAAGCTGCAGATACAGTAACCGAGATGAGGGAGATAAAGCATCACTATATGAACTCGATAGGGGCAAGAAAGGGAATAGAGTACTGAAGGCGTGAGAAGTGCAGCGAAACTGGATAAGATTGTAGATGATTTCAGGGCGGGGAATACAGCCGCCACGGGAAGGCTCCTGTCCATCATGGAGAATGGAGGGCCGGAGGCGGAGAGAGTCATAGAGAAAATCCTGCCCGATATAAAGGGAATATACCGTATCGGATTTACCGGCCCCCCCGGGGCGGGCAAGAGTACCCTGATTTCCCGGCTGGCCTCATACTACCGTAAACAGGATGAGAAACTCGGAATCATTGTGGTAGACCCTTCCAGCCCGTTCAGCGGCGGGGCACTCCTGGGAGACAGGGTGAGGATGCAGAACCTTTCCAGTGATCCCGGAATTTTCGTCCGCTCACTGGCCAACCGGGGAACCCTTGGAGGTATAAGCAACTGCACAGATGAAGCTGTGGATATCTTCGATGCCAGCGGGAAGGATGTGGTGTTCATAGAGACAGTGGGGGTAGGACAGTCGGAACTTGCTGTTGCCGAGAAAACTCACACCGTGGTGGTTATCCTGGTCCCGGAGTCAGGCGATGGAATACAGGCGATGAAAGCGGGGCTGATGGAGATAGGCGACATATTCGTGATGAACAAGTCGGACCACCAGGACGCCGGGATGGCAGCAAGGGAGATCGAAGCTTCACTGAAGATGAAGAGGGTGGAGGAGGGTGATTGGGAACCGCGTGTTATTCTGACCTCCGGGCTGAAGGACGAAGGGGTAGACCGGCTTAAGGAGTCTCTGGACCAGCACCGGAAGTACCTTGAAGATTCGGGACTGATGAAGAGAAAGAGAAGAGAAATACTATATAGCCGGGTCAGATCCGCCCTTATAGACCGGCTGGACAGGAGGATAAGGAGCAGCAGACGGATAACCGAGCTGGTTGAGGCCAGGATGGAGGATGTCTATCACAGTAGAATATCTCCATATACCCTGGTCCATGAGATAGACAGTATGATAAAGATAGAGTAAGAGTAACCAGTATAAGAATTAACCCCGATTGCGATTATGGAGAGATTATGAATGAGAAGGAGATAAAAGAGTATAAGCGGAAGAAGCGGGAGTATTACGATACCCTTCAGGAGTGCAATCTTCAGGATATCGATTTTACCACGGTGAGCTCCGAACCGGTTGAGCCCCTTTACGGCCCCGATGACATCGAAGGACTGGATTACCAGGAAGAGCTGGGGTTTCCCGGATCATATCCATATACCAGGGGGGTCTACCCCTCCATGTACCGTGGAAGATTCTGGACCATGAGACAGTTTGCCGGGTTTGGTTCCGCGGCGGACACCAACCGGCGTTATCACTACCTCCTGGATCACGGACAGACAGGGCTCAGTGTGGCATTCGATATGCCTACCATCATGGGGTACGATTCAGACCATGAGCGCTCTCTGGGAGAGGTGGGAAAGTGCGGGGTGGCAATCGATTCGCTTCAGGATATGGAGACCATGTTCAAGGGTATCGATCAGTCCATGGTGACCACCTCCATGACCATTAACGCGCCGGCAGCGATACTTCTCTCATTTTACCTCTGCGCGGGAGAGAAGAAGGGGGTCCCGTTCGAGAAGATGGGGGGGACCATCCAGAATGACATACTCAAGGAGTATATTGCACAGAAATCATGGATATTCCCTCCTGAGCCATCCATGAGGATAATTACCGATATCCTGGAGTTCTGCTCACAGCATGTTCCACGCTGGAACACTATCAGTATCAGCGGCTACCATATCCGCGAAGCAGGCTCAACGGCGGCCCAGGAGCTGGCATTCACACTGGCCGACGGGTTTGCATACGTGGAAGCGGGTATCGAAGCTGGCCTGGATGTAGATGAATTTGCTCCCCGTCTCTCTTTCTTCTTTAACTCGCACCTCGATTTCTTCGAGGAGATTGCCAAGTACAGGGCGGCCCGCAGGATATGGGCCAGGAGGATGAAGGAAAAATACGGGGCCACAAAGAAGAAATCGCTGCTTATGAGGTTCCACACCCAGACCGCCGGATGCTCGCTGACCGCGCAGCAACCGGAGAACAATATAGTACGGACAGCATTCCAGGCCCTTTCCGCGGTACTGGGCGGTACTCAGTCGCTGCATACCAACTCAATGGACGAGACCCTGGCGCTTCCTTCCGAGAAAGCTGTAAGGATCGCCCTGAGGACGCAGCAGCTTATAGCTCACGAGACCGGGGTGGTAAACTCAGCCGATCCGCTGGCCGGAAGCTATATGGTAGAGGCGAAGACCAGGGAACTGGAGAGGCAGGCGGAGGATTATTTTGAGAGGATAGAGGAACTTGGAGGTGTGGTAAAGGCGATTGAGAGGGGGTTCTTCCAGAAGGAGATAAGCCGGGCCGCCTATGAATACCAGAAAGCGGTGGAAAATGGAAGGAAGATAGTGGTTGGGGTGAATAAATTTGTCATGAAGGATGAAAAGATAGATATACCCCTGCTTAAGGTGGATGCGGATGTAGAGATGAAGCAGCGCGATGACCTTGAGAAGCTACGTTCAGGAAGGGATAATGACAAGGTCGCCAGGGAACTGGAGGCTCTGGGAGAAGCTGCCGCCGGGAGTGATAATATCATACCGGCCATACTGGAATGCGCCAGGTGCTACTGCACGGAGGGGGAGATTATAACTGAATTGAAGAAGGTGTTTGGAGAGTATCAGGAGCCGATATTTCTCTGATCCAATCTCTGGAGGATAAATTATGGGTAAAATGATAAGAGTGCTGGTTGCCAAACCGGGCCTGGATGGGCATGACCGCGGCGCCAAGGTAGTCGCAAACGCGCTGAAAGACGCCGGAATGGAGGTAATCTACACCGGCCTCCATCAGACCCCCGAGCTGATCGCGGAGGCCGCGGTCCAGGAGGATGTCGATGTGGTGGGACTGAGTATACTCTCAGGCGCACACATGACCCTCTTTCCGAGGATAATGGAGCTGCTGAAGGAGAAGGGAGGCGGGGATATAATGGTATTCGGGGGAGGAATAATTCCCGCCGAGGATGTTGAGGAACTGGAGAAATTCGGTGTTGCCAGGGTGTTCGGACCGGGCACCGATACCAATGATATAGTGTCGTTCCTTAAGGAGAAACTCCATGGGTGATTGTTATTCACGGAAGATATGGGAGGCGTTATGTCTATATTATTAAGCTAGTTAATGGTATTGTCTTATAAATTAGATGAAGTATGAAAGGAGTTCTTGATGAGTGATAGTGTAGTAATCGCAGGTGCTGTTCGTACCGCAATAGGGAAATTCGAAGGATCCCTCAAAAAAGAGAGAGCGCCGAAACTGGGGTCGCATGTGGTCAAGGAGTGCATGAATCGGACCGAGCTCAATGGTGAGGATGTGGATGAGGTTATCATGGGTAATGTGCTGGGAGCGGGGCTGGGACAGAATCCCGCCAGGCAGGCAGCTATCTACGGAGGTGTTTCCACTGCAGCGGGTGCTTTTACGGTGAACAAGGTCTGTGGTTCAGGCCTTAAAGCAGTAGTCCTTGCTTCTCAGGCAATTAGACTGGGAGATGCGGAGATAGTAGTGGCCGGTGGGATGGAGAGTATGGACAACGCACCATACATCCTCAGGAAGGCACGCAGCGGTTACCGTCTGGGAGATGGAAAACTGGTGGATGGAATGGTATTCGACGGGCTGTGGGATTACTACAATAATTTTCATATGGGAAATACCGCAGAGCTGGTGGCAGATAAATACAAAATATCCCGCGAGGAGATGGATGAGTATGCCCTTAACAGTCATCTCAGGGCTGTAAAGGCACGTGATGAGGGCTGGTTCAAAGAGGAAATAGTACCGTATGAAGTGGCAGGGCGGAAGGGAAAGACAACGGTATTCAAGGACGATGAGGGCCCACGCGCGGACACCGACAGGGAAGCGCTTGCCAGGCTGAAGCCGGTTTTCAAGAAAGAGGGTACCATCACTCCCGGAAACGCCTCCCAGATAAGTGACGGGGCTGCAGCGATGGTCTGCATGTCTGAAAAGAGTGCCGAAGAGAGGGGGATAGAGCCCCTGGCACGTATTACCGGTTACGCCACCGGTGGAATGGACCCGGAATGGGTGATGATGACTCCTACCGTGGCGGTACCGAAACTGCTTGAGAAGACGGGGCAGAAGCTGGAGGATTTCGACCTGATAGAGCTTAACGAGGCTTTTGCGGTTCAGCCCTGCGCGGTGATGAAGGAACTGGAGATGGAACCTGAAAAGGTAAATATCCACGGGGGCGCCGTAGCGCTGGGTCATCCCATAGGCTGCTCAGGGGCGAGGATACTGGTAACCCTCATCTACGCACTGAAGAGGACGGGAGGAAAGAAGGGATTGGCAACTCTGTGCCTGGGAGGAGGAAACGCGGTCGCCATGAGTATTGAGATTGTCTGATACCTGGTAATTCGATAATAAACAGTCAGGAGGAAGAAATGGATATAAGCAAGATTACGGTAGCCGGGGCTGGAACCATGGGTAACGGTATTGCCCAGGTTTTCGCCCAGAGCGGTTTCGAGGTTACCATGCTGGATATAAAGAAGGAATTCCTGGACAGGGGAATGAAGACCATAGAGAAGAACCTTGGAAGGATGGCGAAGAAGGGAAAGATCGAGGAGACGGATATAGGGGAGATTACCGGAAGGATAAGCACTACCACCTCCGAGGCAGAAGCTGATGACTGTGATCTTCTGATAGAGGCGATTTACGAGGATTTAGAGGCCAAGAAGAGTATCTTCTCCAAGTTCGATTCCGCCTGCGGCGATTCGGTGATTTTCGCCAGCAACACATCCTCGATCTCCATTACCGCCCTGGCCGCTTCAACCTCCAGGCCGGACAGATTTATAGGTATGCACTTCATGAATCCGGTCCCGGTAATGAAACTGGTGGAAGTAATACGCGGTCTTACTACCAGCGACCAGACAACCGAGATCGTTACCTCTCTGAGCGAGAAGCTGGGAAAGACCCCGGTGCAGGTGAACGACTATCCTGGATTCGTCGCCAACAGGATCCTGATGCCGATGATCAATGAGGCGGTCTTCTGCCTGATGGAAGGGGTGGCTGAAAGGGAGGCGATAGACCAGGTCATGAAGCTGGGGATGGCCCATCCGATGGGACCGTTGACACTTGCTGACCTTATAGGGCTGGACATATGCCTGAATATTCTCAGGGTACTGTATGAAGGGTTGGGAGACCCCAAGTACCGACCCTGCCCGCTTCTCATCAAGAAGGTTGAGGCGGGACAGCTGGGCAGAAAGACCGGCGTAGGCTTTTACGACTACCGGTAAGACGAAAGTATATTTCCGGAGAGGTTCAGTCCTGTTCCAGTTCGATCAATACCCTGCCGGTGGATTTGGGATGAAGAAAAGCTACCGGGTTCCCCTCGGCCCCGGTGCGGGCCTGCCGGTCAATAAGCCGGATCCCCTCCTCCGAGAGGGATTCCAGAGCCTCATCTATATTGCTGACATTGAAGCAGAGGTGGTGGATTCCGCCGCCTCGCTTCTCCACGAACTTTGAGATAGCGCTCTCGGGCCCGGTCCCTTCCAGAAGCTCTATATGGGTCCCATCCAGATCCAGGAAGGCGACTTTCAGGGACCTTTCCGGCATCTCTCTGATCTTTTCCAGGCTGCATCCGAGAATGTCCCGGTAGAGGGTGAGTGCTTCCTCGATCGATTTAACCGCTATACCTATGTGTGACAGCTTTTCCAGCATACTAACGTTCCTTCCTTATATGTGAACCGAGGGTTTATATCTTCCGAAGACCTTCTCCAGCCTGCCCGATATCTCTCCTACCGTGCACCCGTTCTTCACCGCCCTTATGATTGGAGGCATGAGGTTGTCATCCCCGCTGGCCACTTTTTCCACTTCCTCCAGAGAGTTTTCCACCAGGGCGGAATCCCTGCTCTTCTTGAACCTGGCAAGGGAGGCGACATGCCTCTTTTCCACCTCTTCATCCACGCTGAAATCGGCCTGAACAATTGACTCATCAACCTTGTACTTATTGACTCCAACTATGACCCTGTCGCCGCTCTCTATCTCCTTCTGGTAACGGTAGGCGCTCTTCTCGATCTGGCGCTGGGGGAAGTGCTGCTCAATGGCCTTTATCATTCCCCCCATCTCTTCCACTTTATTCATCAGCTCCAGTATCCTCTCCTCCAGGTCGTCTGTCATCTTCTCTATGAAATAGCTGCCTCCCAGAGGGTCTATACTCTCACTGACTCCCGCCTCTGTTGCCAGAAGCTGCTGTGTCCGGAGTGCCGTGAGAACTGAATCCTCGCTGGGAAGGGTCAGAGCTTCATCCTTTGAATTGGTATGAAGCGACTGAGTCCCGCCCAGGACCGCTGCCAGCGCCTGGATGGTCACTCTCACCACGTTATTCTCGATCTGCTGAGCTGTGAGGGAGCAGCCGGCGGTCTGTGAATGGAACCTGAGCATCATGGACTTCTTCTTCCTTGCTCCGAAACGCTCTTTCATTATCCGGGCGTAGATCCTGCGGGCAGCCCTGAACTTGGCCACCTCCTCGAACAGGTTATTATGTACCCCGAAGAAGAATGACAGCCGGGGGGCAAATTCATCTATATCCAGCCCGGTCGTCAGGGCAGCCTCGATATAAGTCACCGCGTCCGAAAGGGTAAAGGCCACCTCCTCCGCGGCGGTTGAACCTGCTTCCCTGATATGGTATCCGCTGATGCTGATGGTATTCCACCTGGGGGTATTTTCCCTGCACCAGGCGAAGATGTCAGTTATGATCCTCATCGATTCCTCCGGAGGGTAGATGTAGGTCCCCCTGGCGTAGTATTCCTTGAGGATATCATTCTGAATGGTCCCGGAGATACCGGATACCGGAACTCCGGTCTCCTCGGCGAGGGCCGCGTACATTGCCAGCAGTATTGCCGCCGTGGAATTGATCGTCATTGAAGTGCTTACCTTGTCGAGCGGTATCCCGCTGAACAGAGTCCTGAAATCATCCATGGAATCGATTGCCACTCCCACCTTTCCAACCTCCCCCGCAGAGCGTTCATCATCTGAGTCCAGGCCCATCTGGGTGGGAAGGTCGAAAGCGACGCTGAGGCCTGTCTGGCCCTTTTCAAGCAGGTATTTGAACCTGGCGTTGGTCTCGGCCGCGGAGCCGAACCCGGCATACTGCCTCATAGTCCAGAGCCTGCCCCGGTATAGAGTGGGATAGACCCCCCGGGTGAAGGGGTAACATCCCGGAAACCCCGATTTCTCGAGGTATTCACTGTCAGGGGAGTGAAGTGGGGTATAGAGGGGATCTATCCGGAACCCTGATGAAGTGCCGAAGCTCTCTTTTCTCTCACCTCTGGATTCCTTGAAGCTGGCGTATGTCTCCTCTTTCCATTCGCTGAATTTCTTCTCAAGCTCTTTTTCGGTTCCCATAACCACCTTTCCTTCTGTCAGTCAGCACCCCGGAGAAAGAGTCCTGGTCACCCATTTTCCTGTTAAAGGGGTATATTACCGTGCTTTTTCGGGGGCAGATCCTGACGCTTGTTCAGCAGGTTCTCCAACGCGTGGATCAGCATTGGCCTGGTCCTCTCCGGCATGATCACATCATCGAGATACCCAAGGCTGGCCGCGATATAGGGATTAGCGAAGGATGTCTCGTACTCCTCGATCTTTTCCGCCAGCATCTTTTCCGGGTCCCTTGCGCCCTTGATCTCCCTCCGGTACAGGATGTTGGCCGCACCATCGGGTCCCATGACAGCCAGTTCGGCGGTTGGCCAGGCCACATTGTAATCGCTTCTTATGTGTTTGCTGGACATAACGCAGTATGCCCCGCCGTATGCCTTCCTGGTGATTACCGTCAGTTTGGGAACGGTGGCTTCGCAGTACGCGTATATGAGTTTTGCTCCATGTTTTATAATCCCGTTCCACTCCTGGTCGGTTCCGGGCAGAAACCCTGGTACATCCTCGAAGGTAAGAAGGGGGATATTGAATGCGTCGCAGAAACGCACGAACCTGGCGCCCTTGATGGAGCATTCGATATCCAGGGAGCCGGCCAGATGTTTCGGCTGGTTGGCCACGATACCTATGGAATGCCCGTTAAGCCTGGCAAATCCTACCACGATGTTGTTGCTGTGCAGCGGCTGGACCTCCAGGAAAGCACCATCGTCGATCACCTCCCTGATTACATCATGAATATCATACGGAGAGGTTGGGTTGTCCGGAACGATCTCGTTAAGCTCCGGAGAAGTCCTGTCAGGGTAATCCGCAGGGTTCTGATAGGGTGGATCCTCCAGATTATTCTGAGGGAGGTAGTTCAGAAGCTCCTTGATCATATCCAGGCATTCTTCGTCATCGTCGGCCAGAAAATGAGCCACCCCGCTCCTGGTATTATGGGTTACCGCTCCTCCCAGCTCTTCCAGGGATACATCCTCGTGGGTAACCTTCTTGATAACGTTCGGTCCGGTTATGAACATATGACTTGTACCCTCCACCATGAATATGAAATCAGTGAGGGCGGGTGAGTAAACCGCACCGCCGGCACTGGGCCCCATTATTGCGGATATCTGGGGTATAACACCGGAGGCGAGGGTGTTATTAAGGAATATCTCCGCGTAACCGCCCAGGGAGGCAACCCCCTCCTGAATGCGGGCACCGCCGCTGTCGTTAAGACCTATCAGGGGAGCGCCATTCTCCAGGGCCAGCTTCTGGAGCCTGGTTATCTTGCCGGCATTCGCCTCGCTGAGCGACCCCCCCAGCACCGTGAAGTCCTGGGCGAATGCGTAAGTGCTTCTTCCGTTTATCAGGCCGTGACCGCATACTACCCCATCGCCGACTGTAGTTTTCCTGTCCATGCCGGGCCAGGTTGAACGGTGGGTAACAAACACGCCCAGTTCCTGAAAGGTGCCCTGGTCAAACAGCAGGTGAATCCTCTCTCTGGCGGTCAGGCGACCCGATTTATGGATTTTCTCTATACGGGCTTTTCCTCCGCCCAGCAGCGCTTCCTTGCGCTTCTTTTTCAGTTCACTGTACTTATCTTTCTTCGATTTCAATATTTCCTCCCGGGGTTCTGCACTATCGGATTCCTACGGCAATACTATCTGAATTACACTTTGCGGGTCAAATCTTAATTGACAAAATGTTATCAGTATGGTTGACAACTATGGATAGATTGGAGTAAAATTATTTATATATAGGGAACTTCACTGAAAAGCATGGGGGGTATTGTGAAAAGTTTAATCAATAACATATTACCGTTCGTTATTATAATATCCATTATCACCTCGTTTACTCTTATCCCTTCGAAAATCAGCGCCAGGTATGAGATATACAGAGAAGATTCGGAGAGGCTCGGAGAGCCGGGAGAAGATCCGGATCTATCTACAAATCCATTGGGTAGCGATGAAAGCCCCGAAATAATGTTTACATCTTCAAATAGCTCATTTTCAGAGAACAACGAGATTTCTTTCGTCAAGTTA
>WJIX01000334.1 GCA_014730075.1 bacterium
CATCCATACGGATATTATGAACAGGATCAGGGAGCAGGTAGCTGGCCACTTCGGCAGTGAAAAAGATATGTCAATCGGCGATTTCAAGAAGATAACGGGGCTTTCCCGCAAGTATTCGGTACCGATGCTGGAGTATATGGACAGGGAGGGGCTGACCGAGAGAAAGGGTAATGTCCGGATTGCCGGAAGCGCCCTCAAGGAGTAAACCTTTGAAGATAAAGAGAAGAGAAACGAGGAAGGTCTATTACGGAGCTGTCCAGGTGGGTGGAGGCTCTCCCGTCTCCATTCAGTCAATGAGTACCAGGAAGGCAGCCGATTCCGGGGCGGTCCTGAATGAGCTGGCCTCGCTTGCCGCCGCGGGGTGTGAGATAGCCAGGGTGGCGGTAAAGGACCAGAGAGATGCCGAAGCGATTAATAAAATCTGCTCCGAATCGCCGATCCCGGTAGTAGCTGACGTTCACTTCAATTACCGGCTTGCGGTTCTGGCGGCCGGAAACGGAGCGGCGGGCCTTCGGATCAATCCGGGTAATATCGGGGGGGCTGAGAAGGTCAGAAAGGTTGCAGCCGCGGCTGCTGAAGCGGGGATACCTGTGAGAGTGGGAGTAAACTCCGGTTCCCTGGAGAAGGACCTGGCACCCCTGTACCGGAAGGCACCCGCCCGTGCATTATGCCAGAGCGCCGTGAGGGCAAAGGAGCTGATGGAGGATACAGGTTTCGGGGACCTGGTCTTCAGTATAAAATCCTCTGACCCCATGATCAACCTCGAGAGCAACCGGCTGTTCGCCGCTGATAACGACTACCCCCTGCATATAGGAGTTACCGAGGCGGGGCCTGCCCTGAGCGGAGCGGTGAGATCAGCAGCCTCGCTGGCCCTTCTTCTCTGTGAGGGGATCGGGGATACTCTCAGGATATCACTCTCGGCAGACCCGGTCGAAGAGGTTGTGGCGGCAGCCGCTCTTCTATCCGCGCTGGGGCTAAGAGAAGATATTCCCAGGGTTGTATCCTGTCCAACCTGCGGAAGGTGCCATATAGATGTGCAGGGAATAGCGGCGGAGGTGGAGAGAAGGGTACTCTCTGCCGGTAAGGGAATTACTGTCGCTGTGATGGGATGCGAGGTCAACGGCCCGGGAGAGGCCGCCGAAGCGGATGTGGGAATCGCGGGAACCGCTGCCGGCGCGGTACTGTTCAGGAAGGGCAGAAAGCTGGGGCCCGTAAGCGGGGACCTGCTGCAGGCGCTGCTGGCCGAGATAGATAAGCTGGGGTAAGCTCCCTGCCTGGCAGAATATATCTGAATAATTCTGTTATTTGCCGCCCAAATGTGGGTATATTCACCCCTTTTAAGCCAATCTGGTGTAAGAATCGAGATAAGTCTTGAACGAAAAAGGATATAATGTTATAATTCAGCGACTTTGAAAAACACCCTTAAGGACCGCATTTCCAGGAACTGCTGAAAAGGAATTTAATGGGGAGGAAGTTCGAATGAAGAAATGTAGCAGAATATTTTTCGCAGTGGTTCTCCTTCTATCTCTCGCCGCTTCAATGGTCCAGTCCGGTGGGGAATACGCAATGGCAAAACCTGTGAAACTTGCCGGAGGATACAGGGTTATATCTTTCGAGGGCATCAGTTACGCGGTATATTCACAGGGCGATTACACGCTCTACTTCTCCGAATACGACTCCGAGAAGGTCCGACTGGATATAGTGCCGGCATTCGTGGATAATTCGGAATATCCCCCGGTGTATGTACAGTGGGCTACATTCTCTGCGGTAGAGCTGGGGATCGGCAGTAATGACGGCGAAACTTACCTTCTTGGTACGGAAACAGGTTACGCCGAGAAATAACCCGGCGCCCGTTCTCATCGATCAGTATCATCATCAGGGACAGAAGGACTTACGAACAGGGTTGACTCCCTATCCAGGCGGGCAGTTCCGGGTGGGGATTTTCTCGGTTTCCGCACATACCTTTTCTCAGTATAACTTACCGGAACCAGTTCAGAATTCCGTGACTTGCTGTAGTAGGCGGCGATAGCGGCCACCTTCTTGAGTATCCTCGGGGGGGTGGAACGGTTAGCCCCGCGAAGGATAACGTGAGAGCCGGGTACCCCCCTGGCATGAAACCACAGGTCGGAGCCTGATGCGAAGGCGTGGGTAAGGCGGTCATTCTCCCTGGCATTTCTTCCAACGTAAACGGTGTATTTGCCTTCTATAGTATATTTTCTGAAATCAGAGCCCTCCTCATCCCGGCCTCCTCCGTCCGGCAGCTTTCTCTTCTCTATGAACTGGTAGAGCTGCTCGGGGCTGTCCGCCTGTTCGATCCTCTCCAGGAGCGACTCCGATTTTTCCAGCTGTTTCCTGGCTTCTCTTATCCTTTCCTCTATTCTGGTAAGCCCCTTTTTACCCTTCTTTGCCTTCCGGAAGTATCTTTTGATATTCTCCTGAGGGGTGAGCTTCTGCCGGAGAGCTATGGTGACCTCCTCCCGGCCGGAGAGAGCCGGCAGGGTAACCTCCTTCATCCCCTTGCTGAGCCGGTTGAAGTGTGAGGTAAGCAGGTTGCCGTAGCGGAGGTATCTGCCGTGGCGGCCCGCCTCGAGGCGGTCCCGGTCCAGGTTCCTGATCAGGCG
>WJIX01000335.1 GCA_014730075.1 bacterium
AGGCAAGGAGGAAGCTCAAGCTCACCGAATCTGACCTGATCAGGCTTGATGATATCCTCGAAGAGCTTGAGAAGCAGAAGAATTCTCTCCGCTATCAGGTAGGAAAGACCACCCGGTACAGAAAACTGAAGAGCAGGGTCCGGGAATGGGAGCTCGTTCTCATACGAAAGAAACTCTCCAGCCTGCTCTCGGAAAAAAAGGAAGAGGACAGAAAGCTTTCCGAGATCCAGACCCTCTCCAGCCGTGACAGGTCCTTCATGCAGGAGAAGGATAACGAGGTCCAGAAAAGGAAACTGGAGATAGTGGAACTGGAAAAAAGCAGCAGCGAACTGCAGAACAGGCGCTACGAGCTCAGAAAGAGGATACAGGAGCTTGAGGAGAAGCTGATACGGATGAAGGAGAGGGAGGGGGAAAACCAGAGAAGATGCTCCAGGGCCGAAAATGAAATTGAAGAGGCCGAAAAAAGAATTGAAAATATAGCTACGCGAATAGAACAGATAACCGGGGAGTTCGAGGAGACAGGCAGGCTGATTGAGGAGAAGAAAGAACAGATCCGGAAGCTGGAGAAGGAGTACACCGAAAAAACTGAAGAGATCTGCAGATACAGGGATGAGCTGATCGGCCTCAAACAGACTCAGCTTGATTTCGTGCAGGATCAGGCCAGGCTGAACAGCGATATCGAGCACCATCAGATCACCGTCTCCCGCCTGGATGAGCGGATAAGCGAGGGCAGGGAGGAAGTGCTGGCACTGGAAGGCCGTATCCAGAAACTTTCCTCTGCCGCCTCGGGAATTCAGGAGGAGGTCTCAGCCCTGGAAGCCAGGCTGAAGGATGAGAAAGCTCAGAGATCAGATCTCTCCTCTGAGAGAGAGGTACTCAGGGAGAGGCTTCACGATGCGGAAGTGGAAATATCGGGCCAGGAGACCGATCTGGCCAAGTGCAGGAGCAGACTGGAGCTTTTTACTGACATGAAGAAGGAGTATGAGGGCTTTTCCGGCGGATCCAAGTATCTGCTCAAGAAGGGCAATCCCCACATACGGGGCCCGGTAGCGGAGCTCCTGGATGTGGACCGTAAGTACCACAGGGCCCTTGAGGCAGTACTGGGAGGAATGCTGGACGGAGTGGTGGTAGACAGTTATTCCGGAGCTTTGGAGCTGATAGAGGAACTGGAAAAGGGCAGAAAGGGAGGGGTGGGGATGCTGATCGAATCCGGAACCGGAGTAAAGTTCCGGGATGTGGAGGGAGCTCCCGGGGCGCTGGGCAGGCTGAGTTCATTCGTCAGGGTAAGGGGCGGGGATGCCGGGCTTGGCGTGAACCTGTTCAGGCATATTCTGGTCTTCGAGACGGTATCCGGTGCCATCGAGTTCATCGCCTCGCGCGCGGAGGAGACAGGGATGCACGCGGTGACCACCTCCGGCATATACCTGGCCGGGGGAGGAAGGGTATATTTCTCGGGAAGGAGTGAGCAGGAGCTTCCCCTGTTGGGAAGGGCGGAAGAGATAAGAAATGTAAGGGAACAGATCGATCAGCTGGAGAAGAGGATTGGCAGCCTTCGCGAAGAGCGTGACAGGATGCGGCTTGAAATGGAGGAGAAATCTGAGGGCCTGGATGGTATCAGCTCAAGGATAGTGGAAACTGAGAGTAAGCTGACAGAAAGCCGCAGCCGGCTGATAGATAATGAGAAAGAGCTTATTACCGCCAGGGAGAAATACAGCACGGCGATTAAATCGCTGGAAGAAATGGAAAATTCCAGACAGGAGAGCCTCTCCCGGATGGAAGAAGTCAGGTTATCCCTTCAGCTGCAGGATGGTAGCGGTGACGGCGGAAGGATAGAGTTTCTGGAGGAGAAGATAAACACCCTCCAGGAAGAAAAGGACAGGATGGAGAGTTCGGTAACCGGTTTGAAGGTGGAACTGGCCTCTCTGAAAGGTTCTTTCGAGAAGAGCGAGGAAACCATTCGTGGCCAGAAGGAGCTGGAGAGGCAGTTCAGCACGGTCATGGACAGCCGTAGAGCGGAGATAGAGGAACTGGAAAATGAGAATCAGAGGATCTCGGAAGAGTACGGCTCGCAGCGTGAAGCGGTAGGAGAACTGCTGGAAAAAGAGAACGGGATAGAGGAGAAGATCAATGAGCTGGCTCAGGAGCTGGAAGAGAAGAGAAACAGGGCCCAGGCCATGGAGTCGGAGCTTAAGAGGGAGCAGAAGAAGATGGATGAGCTGGTCGCCAGGGCCAATGACGCCAGAGTGGCCGTTCAGTCCCTGGAGACCAAGATGAATGATGCCATCGATATGGCCGGCGATATCTACGGTGAGGATTACGGTTGTTACCTGGAGGGGGTGGAAATACCGCTGAGTGATGAAGAAGAGAAGATAACCCCGGAGATGCTTAGTGAGATCAAGGAGAAGCTGGAAAGGCTGGGGCCGGTCAATCTGGCCGCGGTTGAGGAGTATGAAGAGATAAAGGAACGGCTTGATTTCATTCATGGCCAGAGGGAAGACCTGATGAAGGCCAAGGAGGAACTCAGAGAGGCAATATCGAAGATCAACCGCAAGGCCAGAAGGCTTTTCCGGGAAACCTTTAAACAGGTGGACAATTACTTCAGGGAGACTTTCAAGGTGCTCTTCACCGGGGGAGAAGCTGAATTAAGGCTGAGCGAAAACTGCGATCCCCTGGAAGCTGATATTGAGATAGTGGCAAGGCCGAAGGGTAAGAAACTCCAGGATATCTCACTTCTCTCCGGAGGGGAGAGGGCCCTGACCTCGCTGGCACTCCTGTTCGCCTTCTACAAGGTAAAACCAAGCCCCTTCTGCATCCTGGATGAGGTGGATGCCCCCCTGGATGATGCCAATACCAGAAGGTTTACCAGGATGCTGAAGAAGTTCTCACAGGACACCCAGTTTATTATAATAACCCATAACAAGATTACCATGGAGATTGCCGATTCCCTCCTGGGTATTACCATGCAGGAAAACGGCGTAACATCGGTGGTGCCGGTTAATATCGAAAAAGTGGAAGAGGTACTCAGCGAGAAGGGCGCCGCCAGGGAGCAGCAGCTGAGCAACTATGATGAAAAAACTGTTCAGAGGACTTGAGAAGACCAGGAATCGTTTTATTGATCCCCTGAAAAACCTTTTCTCTTCCGGTGATATCGGAGAGGAGACGGTGGAAAAGATGGAGGAGTTGCTGTTCTCCGCCGATCTCGGCTATGATGCCACCGGACAGATAGTTGAAACCCTGAGAGAGGGAAAGTGGAAGGGTAGGGAGGATGCTGTCCTGGAGGCTCTCAGGGGGCAGTTGCTGGATATCATGTCAGAGGTTCCCGGGTACGAACCCCCACAGGGTTCGCCGAGGGTAATAGTGATCGTTGGAGTCAACGGGGTGGGAAAGACTTCCACCATAGGGAAACTGGCCCATTATTTCAGGGAGCGGGACAAAGATGTCCTGCTGGCCGCCTGCGATACCTTCAGGGCCGCGGCAATAGAACAGCTGGAATTGTGGGCGGACAGGTGCGGGGTGCCGGTGGTAAGATCGAGAATGGGAGCCGATCCGGCCTCGGTAGCATTCGACGCGGTCAGCTCGGCCAGATCCAGGGGAAGCGATACAGTGATCATTGACACTGCCGGCAGGCTTCATACCAAGGTCAATCTCATGAAGGAGCTGGAGAAGATCTTCCGGGTCCTTTCTACCCGCCACAGTGGGATCGGACTGGAAAGCTGGCTGGTGATAGACGCCAATTCGGGGCAGAACAGTATAAAGCAGGCGGAAGTTTTCGTTCAGACCCTTCCGGTTAGTGGAATGGTGGTAACCAAACTGGACAGCACTTCCAAGGCGGGAGTTATAATACCAATTCAGAAACAGCTCCGCCTGCCCGTTCTCTTCGCCGGCGTGGGCGAGACCGTTTCAGACCTTGAACCTTTCGACCGGGAGCAGTTTGTCTCCGCTCTTCTGGGCAAATGACCTTCTCCAGATTTTTTTCCTGAAATCGGAATTTCGGTAAATTTTTTTTCATTACTGACGATACCTTTTTTAGTGCAGGAGGTATATCTGGAATATAGTCGTGAATGAAAAAGGTGGTAGCCACAGCCATGCTGAAAAAAATACATTTAAACTCGATTCGAACGAAGCTGCTCATGTATTCCGTGGCTTTCGTGTTTATTGTCACTATCTTTCAATGGTTCTTCTATAATTCACGCTTCAGGAGCATGATGATCGACGAGACCGAGGTGAAGTTCGAGGAAATATCCCGTATAGTGGCGGTTAATGTTTCCGCCAGCCTCGAGTTCAATGATTACGGCTCCACCATGGAAATTCTCAATCCCCTCAGGAAGATGGAGGGCCTCACCGCAATAACAATCTTCGATAATAAGGGGGATATATTCGCAAACCTCTCCAAGAAGGAAGATTATTCGGTCCAGCCGATGGAAAATGAGATAGAGGATGTGATGCTGGAAAAGACAGATAACGGTTTGCGGCTTTACCGGAAAATAATGATGGACGAGAAACCTCTTGGAATAATGGGGATTGAAATATCGCTGGCCCACTCCAAGGCCGAGCTTCAGCAGACCCTGATACTGAACATGATCGTAGTGGGGGCATTCGCCCTGATACTGGCTGTTTTTTCATTCATCTACGGCAACAACCTGGTAAAACCGATACTGCGGGTGCGAGATTTCGCATATAACCTTTCCCAGGGGGATTTTACCGCCAGGATGGATGCCATAGGGGATGATGAGGTGGGAC
>WJIX01000336.1 GCA_014730075.1 bacterium
CCTCTGAGCCTGGCAATACCCTGGTGGTATTTGCCCCTGTAATTATCATTCATATATTGACATCTCCTTCAATCGAGAGGATTACATTATCAGCCCCTGATAACAATTGCAGGTTTCTACCTTTTGCTGCCTTTTCTCCACAAGATCGGGCTGTATCCGAAAAGACCGCATAAACGACAGGGAACAATGTCCCCGGTGGAACCCGGACAGTAAATAGTGGATCGCTCCAATTGATCCCTTATGCTCTAAGTGGGAAAATAAAATAAAGTACGGAATATTATATTCATAATGGCCGGTGTTGCCGGCTGGACATTAAATAATGAAAGGAGTGATGCCGGAAGATGGGTGGTTTCCTGTTTTCACTGTTCATATCGCTGTTTTTCATATTCATATTCGCCGTTCTGGCCGGAAGAAGGGGGCCCTGGGATAATATAGCCGTTTTCTTCCTGGTGGTATTTCTGGCAACCTGGGGGATCGGGAGCTATCTCCGCTTCCTCTGGTTCCCGGTTATGGGAGTGTACTGGCTTCCCTATTTCCTGGTTGCCCTTCTGTTCTCCCTTCTTCTGGCCTCTATCCTCTCTGAAAAACAGAGCGAGAGAAAGAGAGGGAAACTGAGCGAGGCACCCGGACAGAAAGCAGGAGCAGGTCTCAGGCTGGGCCTTTTTTTCTGGCTTTTCATAGCTGTACTGGTAATCCTGATAATCGCCATATACCTCTTCCCGGTGCGGGTCACCTGACAGCCCCGGCCGGGTATGAAGACACACTATATTTATGTATTGTAATCAGCTTACTTAAAGGCAGGAGGGAGAACGCCTCTGGCGCTCTCCCCTGTTGAGTGGATGCTGATGTGATCGGATGGGAAAGATATGTTATTCTTTATTTATCGTTCAGGCCTGTTCGGCCTGGAAACTTCTCCCAGTGTTTCACCTGCCATACCCTCGTCACCCTCCACGGCCAGATCTCCCAGCGAAACGATTCCGACCAGCTCATTATCCTTGTTTACACCCGGCAGCCTCCTTATTCTGTTATTTTTCATCTTTGCTGATACTGTAGCTACTTCATCGTTCTCATAGCACCAGGCCACATTCTCGCTTATTATTGATCCAGCCCTTGCCTGATCAGGGTTTTTACCCCCAGCGATGGAGCGTACTACAATATCGCGGTCTGTCAGAATGCCGGTAAGGGCCTTGCCGTCGGTAACCGGCAGCACTCCCACATTCAGATCCCGCATAATCTTTGCTGCATCACTGATGAGCGTATCGGGCTGTATTACCTCGACATCTTCTGTCATGATTCTGCGTATCTGCATCCTGCATCATACTCCCTTCAATATAATTCATGTTGCCGACTGTTATTCTTTCATTGATGCCGAATGATGTAAATTGGGTGAATCCTCTTTTAACTGTCCTTTTTCCATTTTTCCCTTCGGGCCTACCAGTATTTCGGGCGGCCGTAATAATCGTACAGTTTCAATTCGTAATCACGGTTGACCGGTGTTGACGGATCGTACGGAGGGCTGTTTTCGATCTCCTCCCTGGTAAGATCCACCGTCACTTTTGCATCGGCCCAGTCAACCATCTCGATCCAGTCGGGCGATATCAGCACCTTTCGGCCACTAAGCCAGTTTCCGGTTTCAACGACAATATACCTTAAGGTCCAGGTCCGGTCCTCTATGATGAAATTGTCCACATGGCCAATATCACCATTCAGGGAATGGATATGGTATCCTTCCACCTCATCGCTGGAGCGCAGGTGGCTATCCGCCGGCTCTGTTTCCTCCTCCACGGCATGCTTTTCCGCCGGGGCCTGGTAGAGTTCGGGGGGATAACCAACCGGTCCCCAGATACCACCGCCTACCCAGTATACCGACCAGCCGTAATGCCGAAACCACTCCTTCTCATATTCACGCGATACCGGCTGTTCCGCACTGATGGGGGGGCTGTTTTCGATACTGCTTCGAGTAAGCCTTACCGGCAGCCGCCGTTCCTTGCCGTCGGGCTGCTTCAGCGATATCGGTGATATCAGCACCTTCCGGTCGGGAAGCCATTTGCCGGTGTCTGCGACCATGTAACGGATGGTCCAGTAATGATCGTCAAAAAGAAAGTACTTGCAACGTCCTATCTCACCATCTTCTGCCAGCAGAACGTATCCTTTAAGTTCATTGAGGTCTCTTAACATGAGATAATCACTCCTTATTCTATTCCTGGAAACGGTCCCGTACCGAGATGACTACCCTCCGGTTTCTTGCTCTTCCTTCCTTAGAGTCGTTACCGGCAATGGGCTGATACATCCCGTAGCCGGAGACAGTCAGCCTGGCTGGATCCACCTGGTGCTCCTTCAGCAGGTAATGAAGTACCCTGCTTGCCCTTGCGGTGGAAAGCTCCCAGTTGGATGGAAAGATATGGCGATAATCCTCATCTATGGGAACATCGTCAGTATGCCCTTCGATCAGGATCCTCCTGCCCGGATGATCCTTCAGCACTTCCCAGACAGAATCAATCACCTTCCTTCCGTTTTCAGTAAGCCCTACATGGCCGAATTCAAACCTTACCGCCTCCGGTATCTCTATCTTCAGCAGGTCATTCTTCAATTCCAGGCATACTTCCAGATCCTGTTCTGCATCTGAGAGTTTACGCTCCAGCTCGGCTCTGAGGCTTCTCTTCTCCTCCCGGCTGTCCTGAACCACACTTCTCAGGCTGTCAACACGTTGCTCAAGACCGGTTATCTGCATATTCTTCTCTCTTATCAGGTTCTTGTTGCCGGAGCATCCTGTCAGCGAAAGCATAACTATCAGGATAATTGAAGCTTCCTTTAAAAACAGCTTCTTCATTGTTAACCTCCCTTCCTTTAGGATATTAAAGTATCATTACGGCCGCCCCAATCGCAGTAGGTACCCCGCCGGGTGTATACTGACCTGTTCCTGGAGCTGTATTTCGGCCGCAGCACCCGGCCGGGATAACCTTTTCTCTGATTGAAGCAGCGGGCTGCGGTGTAAATTCCGGTATCGCAAACAGAGCAAGCACCCCACCTTTGAAAATGCTTCTGCTCATATCGGCAATCAGCTTAGTTCAATCTCCCCGGAGTTCTGCCACAGCCCGTGAATATTGCAGTAACTCATTGCCAGGATCGTACCCGGTTTGTCTGTCTTGAAACTCAGAGTAGCCTGGTGGTGGGTGTAGACACCGCTGGTGTCCGGTCCCCCGGCGGAAGCGCCGTGAGCGGCAAAATCTGCTCCCCCTATGTGATAGGGGAACTTGGCACCTTCCGGGTGGAAATAGATCTTAATCCACCTTATATGATGCTCGGTCTTGTTGGGATGGGCGACCTCCTTGCCCAGAGTCACCTTTATATCGAAGAATTCACCAGGTTCAACCTTATCCGGTATCTCAATTACCGGAACATGCTTTTCTGATTTCCAGTCCGCTGTTTGAAATAACCCTGCGAATCCTTTCATACTGCACCTCCAATTGATCAAAAGAACTCTTCGGCTTCCAGGTTAAAAAGTATTTCATATCTTGAGCATAAGGGGGAAGGGCAACTGCTGCAATTGTCTCAATCTACTAATAACTGACCAGATTCCCCCGACAACCCCCCGTGGTTCGGGAGAGAAGAATCAGATAGATTGAAATGAGCGGGAGATGATTGAGATAGAATCTGCCGAACCCTGATTTCCGTGGTATGGCACTACCTTAGAGGTTTCCGAAGGATCTTCTTTTCCAGCCCTATCTTCAGGGAGAGAAAC
>WJIX01000337.1 GCA_014730075.1 bacterium
CTATATCGAGATAGCAGACCTTTTCGGGGGAAAGGTTTTCTAAAAGTTCCAGCTCGGTCTCCGCGCCACCTGGTTCAGTCGCCACAGGGGAGATGATATCCGCGATGCCTTCCTGCCCGGCACTCTCCAGCCCCTCTGAGCTATTTATAATCCGGTAGAAGGACCCTGACCCGTAATCTGTTTCAAACCCGGGCACCGCCTCCTCCAGCTTCATGAAATCGGTTTTGCTGACAACCTGGCCTGCCTCATCATCCCCGAAACCGGAAAGGATACCCCTCAATCTGCCAAGTATAATCTCATCCCTGCCGCTTCCTACACTATCACCAACGGGCTCCTTTCCGCCCGTTTCCGGGTCGAAGCGGGAAGCCCGCTCGAGGAATCCTCTTTCTGGCTCGGAGATACCCTTCTGGCGGAATTTGTCAGCAGCCTTCCTCTTCAGTTCATCCAGCTCTCTTCTGATATCACGTTTTTTCTTTTTATCGTCCATCTCCACTCTCTCACTCGGCTGCGGTTACTTATGAATTATACCCTCTACCCTTCACTATTGCAACCCGGACGGGAGAAGCCCCCAGGAGCGGAGACGGAATCAGATATTTAACTGGCTCCCCCGCTGGAGACTGTCGATTTCCGCGCTTATTCAGCGCTGAATTTCGCGTACAGGTACGGGGTTTGCAGATAGATCAATCAGGTGGAAGGTTCTCAGTATTCTGAAAGATAAGGAATATTATAAGATATACCTGAAAAAGCTGTGTTGCTGAATTAAAATAAACCTTGACCATTTTCTCTCAATGACGATATATTTTATCAAGTTTAACGTGGGAATATATTTATGGTCAAAATGGACAGAAACAATATAATCGCCGGATCAGTAATATGCTTCTCCCTCATATTGCTCTTCTCCCTGATCCTCATAACCGGAAACAGGGGGGAAGAGGAGCGTTCCGTGCTGGAGGAAGAACCTGTCCAGGCAGTGGAAAAGGAAATTCCGGCTCCGGCCGTTACTCCTGAACCGGAGCTTTCAACAACCTCCATAAAGGGAACAGTTGGAAGGAATATGAACTTCTTTGATCTGATGTGCAGGTATATTTCTCCACAAGAGGTTCATGGAATTGTCAAAGCTTCCAGTGATCTCTACGACCTGAGAAGAATCTATCCGGGCCAGAAATACACGGTATACCGTGACGAAGCTGGTGAGGTCAGCGGAGTACACCTTTCCATAAATGATGAGCAGTACCTGGATATGGAACTGGCCGGGGGAGATATCTCTGTCAGGAGAAGGCATTACCCCTACACCGTTCACCGGAAGATAGCCTCCGGAATAATCAATAACTCCCTCTATCATACCATCCACGAAAATAACCTGCCGGGGGAGCTGGCAGCAGCTCTCAGCAATATATACGCCTGGGATATCGACTTCTTTACCGAACTCCGGCAGGGTGACTACTTCCGCCTGGTCTATGAAGAGAAGAGGATCAGGAAACCGGGCGGAGAAATTGTCAGCGGGATCGGTAAGATCATTTCCTGCGAGTTCAACTGCGACGGAGAGAAGCATTACGCCTTTCTCTACCGGAATGACGGTGATGATTTCTCCGATTATTTCGACGAAGAGGGGAACTCGCTGCGCAAGCAGCTGCTCAAGGCGCCACTTTCCTATACCAGGATAAGCTCTAATTTCAGCCACAGGCGTTACCATCCGGTACTGCACCGTTACCGGCCCCACCTCGGTATAGATTACGCCGCTCCACTGGGAACACCGGTCCATTCCACCGGGGACGGGACGGTGATAAAGGCTTCACGCACAAGGGCGAACGGCAATTACGTAAAGATACGCCACAACAGCAATTACATCTCATACTACCTTCATCTGCACAGGTTCGCATCCGGGATAAAGTATGGAGCAAAAGTAAAACAGGGACAGATAATAGGTTATGTCGGCTCCACAGGTTACTCCACAGGTCCGCACCTTGATTACCGGATCAGAAAGAACGGCAGGTTCGTCAATCCGCGGAAACTCGACCTGCCTCCCGCCAGCCCGGTCGCCGAGACCGTCAGGGATGATTTCATCGCCCGCCGGAACCGTCTGCTGGCCGAGCTCAATTCAATAGAAATTCAGAATGGTATATATTACAGTTCCGGGGGGGACAACGTCACCTCAGGAAGGGTTGACCGTGATATGGCCCCGGTCTCTCAGGCCCAGTCCTCCAGCTCCCGTTGAGATATGGAAGAAATACTTCTCCACACATGCTGCGCCTGCTGCTCCAGCTATGTAATCCCCCATCTTCAGAATAGATACCGGGTTACAGGATATTTCTTTAACCCTAATATTCATCCCGCCGGTGAATACCGCCTCCGCCTCAAAGAGATGAAAATGGTATCGGAACAGTTCGGCTCCGGGCTTGAAACAGCGGAATACCAGCCGGAACGGTGGGAAGAGGCGATAGACCGGTTCCGGCACCTTCCGGAGAGGAGCGAAAGATGCTGGGCCTGCTACTACCTGAGACTGGAGGAGACAGCCCGCAGGGCCGCTGAGTTGGATATCGGCAGGTTCACCACCACCCTGCCAGTAAGCCCTCACAAGGTATACTCCAGAGTCGTTGAGGCGGGGCAGAGGGCGGCAGGGATTCATGGGGTTGAATTCCACGCGGAAGATTTCAAGAAGAAGAACGGATTCAAGATCAGCGTGGAAAGAAGCAGGGAACTGGGCATTACCAGGCAGAATTACTGCGGTTGCTATCTGAGCCGCAGGGAAGCGGATGAGAGAAGAAAAAAGATCTAGCGGACAGATTTATCACCTGATGATTATATCCGCCTCTCCCCCCTCTGCCACCCTGCCGATACAGGCAGCTTCTGATACCCCCCTGGCCCGGAGTGCCTCCAGGTAAGTCTCGCTCTTATCCCGGTCCAGTGAAACCAGAAGCCCTCCGGATGTCTGGGGGTCGCACAGGAGCATTTTTTCCAGCCCCTTCAACCCTTCTCTCCAGGAAACTTTATCTTTTGACCCCTCAAGGTTTGCCATCCCTCCACCGGTAAGGAAACCCTCATCGGCCAGCCTGCGTGCAGAGGGCAGAAAAGGTATCGAATCAAAATCAATCTCCAGGGTAACTCCAGATTCCTGTGCCATTTCCAGAGCATGTCCCACCAGACCGTATCCGGTAATATCGGTGCAGGCACCGGCCCCCAGTTCACACATTAGCTCGGAGGCATCCCGGTTGAGGACTGACATCAACCGGTACATCTCTTCTTCTTCTTCCTGTGATAACGCCCTGTTCTTCAGTGCTGTGGAATAAATACCTGTTCCGAGCGGTTTGGTAAGGATGAGGGAGTGGCCCGGCCTTCCTCCGCTGTTATAGACTATCC
>WJIX01000338.1 GCA_014730075.1 bacterium
CTGTCAAAACCTTTAAGCCCCTTTCCCAGCAACATTTTAACCAGAGCATCAATGGTCAGGCTCTTTCCAGCCTCATTTCTTCCGAAAAGCAGGTTAAAATCGGCCAGCTCGATTCTCCCCCCGGTATTTACGGGGCCGTAGCGGTTAATCATGAATTCTCTGATCCTCACTGCTCCGCCTCCATCATCGCTCTGATCGCTACCTCCCTTACGTGCCCGGCATCCTCCGGATCGAATTCGCTCTGCCGAAGTTTATCCTCGAAACTTCGGAACAGGGAGTTTTCAAGCAGCCTGCCTATGTCACGGAATTCGAATTCCGGATCAACCAGGCGGTTACCACCCAACTTCTTTATGGTTCCTATCAGATCTTTCTCGGTCAACCCTTCTCTGTCACTGTTTATATACCCCGCGACGGTAAGGAGAATCTTCGCATGGGGGAGGGCCGTATCGATAGCGCTTCTTATTTTTTCATCCGGCTTTTCACCGCTGAACGGGTCCAGGCGAACCTCCAGCCTCTCGAAACAGGGGGTATCCAGAGGGTGCTCCTGTGGTTCTCCCCCGGCATCGAAGATATTGACCTTCCTGACACCGGTCTCTCTTCTGGTTATGGAAACAGGAGAGCCAGGGTAGATGAAATAACCTCCCTGTTCCAGCCTCCAAACACTGAACCGGGTATGGAAATGGCCGGCCAGTACATAGTCAACCTTCAGGTCCCTGAAGAATGAGAGCTTTACCGGCATGTATTTTCTCTTTCCCTCATCTCCAAAATCACTCCTTGAATAGAAACTGTCCAGCAGCTCCCCGTGATAAAGCAGGATATCGGTCCTGCCAGATTCAAAACGGTGCGACAGAGACTGAAGCCTCCTGGCCATAACCTCTCTTTCCACGTCCTGGAACGGCATTCCCCAGATTCTAACATTCTCAACCTTATCATCGATTACCAGGGGCTTTTCCGGATCGTCAATGATTCTGATATTCTCTCCGAAGTGGAGCCCCTTGCGGTATGATTCACTGTCGTGGTTACCAGGTATCAGGACTATTTTAAAATCAATGCCGGAAAAGAGTTTCCTGATCTGCGGCCTCAGCTTTTCGGCATCAACTCCCCGGTCGAACAGGTCGCCGCTGATGACAAAGATACTGACCTTCTCCCTTCGGGCCAACTCTATGAGTTTGCGCAGAGCTTCCCATCTCTCGTCCTTCTGGTCCCTGATATGAATATCAGCTGTATGGAGTATCCTCATTCAGACTCTTTTCACGGTTAAACCCGGCCATCAGGGCGACTATACAACGGACGCCCCTCTTTTTCAAGAAATTCGATTTCTGCCTTTATCCCTCAAGAAATACTCGGAACCGGCCGAACACAGGGGAAATTCGGGCACATCGCTTGCTATAATCATCTTGACAGGATTTGCAGGGATGTGAAAAACTACAAAAATTGCGTGAACGGCAGGCAGTCAATTTACCGTGGGGGGTGATAACTCGATAAATAACCGTCAATAGCATCAAATCAACTTTAATAATAAAGGAGAATATAATGAAGAAGTTAACTGTCGCTTTGTGCATGATATCGATCATGCTTATCTCCGTATCCGCCAGCGCTGGTATCGGCTTCAAGGGTGGAATGAACTTTACCAAATGGACCGGGGATGACTGGGGAGAAACTGATGACTTTTCGTGGAAGCCCGGATATAAATTAGGCGCATTTCTGACATTTCCGATGTCACCGGTAGTGAAGATTCAGCCGGAAGTATATTTCGCCTCCAAGGGATGGAAATTCGATGGAGAGCTGCTGGGCGAGGACTACTCCGTGACCCTCACCACCAATTACGTAGAGATTCCCGTCCTGCTCAAACTGGACATGGACACCGGGATGAGCATCATGCCCTCCATTTTCGCCGGGCCTTACGTGGGATTCCTGGTGGGTGATCCCAAGATGGAAATGGAACTGGGTGGAGAGAGCGAGGAAGAAGACCTCAACAAGGACGATTTCAATTCAGTCGATTTCGGCGGAGTTGTCGGAGCGTCCATGGATTACAACATGGTAGCGACCACCCTGACCATAGAGGCAAGATACAACATAGGATTCACTTCCATAGCCAAAGAGGATGTAGATGATGAAGAGGTGGATGTAAAGAACATGGGATTCTCCATAATGGCCGGATTTTCCTTCTAGAGACTATAGAGAACACCAGGCTCTTTCCTTATCGGAAAGCACAGGTCAATATAGATGCCCTCCGCCCGGAAGCGGAGGGCATTTTTATATGGCAGCGATATTTAAACAGGCACTCCTGCTGCGGGCCATTGACACCTTTTGCCAACCGGCTGTATAGTTGTCCTCAACCGCTTCTGAACCAACTTGACCATTGACCAGGTGCCGCAATGGATCTGAATGAAAGAAAAGGGATAAAGAGAGTAGAAAACACCCGGGAAATCGAGCAGATCCGCACGCTGTTTCGCGAGTATCAGGCTTTTCTCAATGTCGATCTCTGCTTCCAGTCATTCCGGGAGGAGCTGGCTGGACTCCCGGGGGAATACTCTCTCCCGGATGGCGCCCTGCTTATAGCTCTTGAGGGTGAGAAAGCAGCCGGATGTGTGGCGCTTCGTAAATTCGAAGGTCAGGTCTGCGAGATGAAAAGGTTATTCGTGAGGCCTGAGGCAAGGGGCAAGGGTCTGGGCAGAGAACTTGCAGACAGGATAATCGATATCGCACGGCACCTGGGGTACACGCTGATGAGACTGGACACCCTTGACAGGCTCACCGGGGCTATGAAGCTGTATGAATCACTTGGCTTTCGAAGGATCGCCCCCTACTATGAAAATCCGCTTCCAGACGTGGTTTACTGGGAACTGGACCTGACCGGCCAGGGCGAGCGGCATACCTGAAAGATCTTTAATCGCTGATACTTATTGGTTTTTCTCCCCTTATCTGCTCTATTCAGTTTAAGGGTGGTGAATTTTAATGGCACAGAGAATTTTTCGTTCAGCGATGATATTATTCGCTTTCGTCCTGCTATTCCCCCCTCCGGTCAGATCAGATGTCCCACCCCCCCGCCGGGGGTACGGGAGGATATCACGACTCTGGCCTACTCTCTGGAGGTTATCGCATCCCTGGAGAAGCCCCTCATAAATAACAGTTCTATTTCCCTATGGGCAGGAGCCGGCTCGATATGGAACTCATCGAACAGCGAGAGGGCATGGGGAAATGAGATAGCCCTGGAGGTGCGCTCATATACCAGCGCATTCCTTTATGGCAATTCCTCTACCGGTTTAAATGCAGGGGCTTATCTGGGGGTTGGATACTTCAACAGTACAGACAGCGGGGATTACTGGGTCCTCGCGCCGGGGATAAAAATTACAGGCTGCATAAATATACCTGATACCCCAATGATTATTGAACCATACTTGAGTGTTTCCTTACCCTATACGGAAGAAGGCAGGGATAAGGCAGGATGGGAATTCCGGGATGAACCACTTCTGACCTTTGGGCTCAGGATGGTATTCAGAAAACTGTACTGACAGGACGGGAATCCCGAGCAGGCGAAAGAGAAACAACCCTCCAGAATACCATCTTGACACTTCCGGCCAGCCGGGGATATATTCAACTCTGACAAGGGTATCAATCAGCGGATAATCGATTACCGCGCCCGGGCGGTTGTATGCTATACCGCTGTGGCCGGCGGTACCGGAGGTAACAATGAAAGACCGTATAACTGAAATGCCGATTGTGAAATATGCCAGAATCACGGGTGTACTGTATTTGATAATAATCGTATTCGGCCTGTTCAGCGAACTGTTTGTCCGCTCGAGCCTGATAGACCGCCAGAATGCTGCTGAAACGGCAAGTAGGATACTGGAGTCGGAATGGCTGTTCAGAATGGGGTTTGCCTCCGACCTGATCATATTTCTGTGCGATGTGGCGGTAGCGGTAATGCTGTATGTGCTGCTGAGAAAGGCAAGCAAGACCGGCGCTCTGGCCTCTGCGGGGTTCAGGCTGACCGGGACGGCGATATACGGCGTGAACCTGCTGAACTACTTCGCCGCCCTCCTGCTGCTGGGCGGGGCTGAATACCTGAACGGCCTGGACTCCGGCCAGTTGAACTCCCTGGCGATGCTCTTTCTCGATATCCACAGGCATGGTTATGACCTCGGCCTGGTATTCTTCGGAGTTCATTGCCTCTTTCTGGGATATCTGCTTTACAGGTCCGGGCTCTTCCCGGGTATTCTGGGCATATTGATGTACCTGGCCGGGGCCGGTTATGTACTGGGGAGCTTTACCCTGTTTCTATTCCCCTCTCTTTCAGGGGCTATTGCCCCCGTATATATCGCGCCCCTTGTCGGAGAGCTGGCGCTCTGTCTGTACCTGCTGATCAAGGGTGCCAGGGTTTCGAATCCCCGGGAATGATTGCTGATGAATCAACCGGCAGCGGCAAGCAGCCCGGATATCTTCCAAGCCACCGGGATAGTACCTGGCTCCAGCTAGTATTTGTATTTACTGACGGCAATATAGTAATGTAGTTAGTTAATAATGCGGAGTCAGCCTTTCAGACTACAGGTCGGTTAAATGTATAAATTCAGCGGCCGTATCCCGGCAAAAACGATTATCTATATCATCACCGCATGGATGGTTATGGCCGGTCTGAACGCGTGGCTGAAAAGCTCGGGGCTGTACTGCGATGTTCCATACTGGTTTCCCATTTCTATTTTTGCGGGCCCCACGGTTCATCTGTCCGGGATCCCTTTTCTGATCATATTTATTCTGGTCCTGTTTCTTGCAATCAGGATGGCCCCCGGGCTCTCTCACTATCAGATCTGGCTGATTGGACTCTCATTAATAATTCTAGGCAATCTGGGCCAGGGCGGCTGGCACAGCTCATTCATCAAACCGTTCTCAGAATCAGGGATGCAGTATTATCATGATGCGATCAGGATATCTTCCTGGACTGAATGGCTCGAATACTTTAACACGAATCAACAGGATCTGCTGTGCCATACACGAACACATCCCCCCTTCGCGGTGTTGATACACTATCTTTTTCTCCGCATTTCAAATGGCAACCTTAACCTCCTCAGTATGGCATTTGTTTTCCTGTCCAGCATATCTATCCTGCTGGTCTGGAAGATTTTCCGCACCCTCGGCCTTCCAGCTGAGCGCAGAAACCTGCTGGCTATTATATTTTCGGTGTTACCGGCAGTTAACATATACTGCGGGGTATCACTGGAAGGATTGATTCTTACCGGTTCCCTGCTTTTTCTTTCAGGTGTGGTTATGACCCTGCATTCCGGCAGGAGAACGGCAGCGGGGCTGTTATCGATTTCACTGGGGATGGTAATCACCAGCATGCTTTCATATGCGGGCTGTTTTCTATTGGCGGTTGGCGGCCTTCTATCTTTCAGGGAAATATCAGCCAAGAGAGAATACAATTTCACAGCCGCATTCCTGATTTCTATTTCAGTATTTGCAGCAATAACAGCAGCTATCCACCTGATATACGGGTTCAATTACATTCAGGGTTTTATTATCTCGGTGAGACTGGAGAATCCGGATGGGTTCAGCCTGGTAAATGACCCACTCCTGTATCTGGTTACCAGAATTGAATCTGCATCTGAGGTCGCGCTGTTTCTCTCGCTGGGATTGCTGGCCACCCTATTCC
>WJIX01000025.1 GCA_014730075.1 bacterium
CTTTATCGCGGGTGTCCGGATGCGAAGATCATCGGCTATTGACCTCAGTGGAATTGATTACAGGTATCTGTATAACAAAAGGCAAACCAGATTCATCAGCAGAAAGCTGCTGAATTATTACTGCAGCCGGAGGGCTGTATCCAGCCTGATAGCTTTTCATTCAAACAACGCTCGGCTGTGTGTCGATGCAGATACCGGGTGCAGGGTCATATGCAATGTAAGGAGCATAAAATTCTCGGCCGATCAGGATGTGGCCGGCCGGTACAGAGATATCATCGCCGGAGCGGATAGCGTGGTTACCAACAGTGAGAATACCGCCAGACTGCTGGTGGAGAATGAAATTGCACCGGCAGATAAAATAACGGTTATTCACAACGCCGTGCCCCTGCCTGAATCGGAATTTTCGGACAGGAAAGGGGTCATATTGTACGCCGGTTCGATAAAGGGCATAAAAGATCCCATGACTTTTGTCCGGGCGTGTGAATATCTTATTGGCCGGAAGGGGAGGAAGGTCATTGTAATTATGGCAGGTGACGGGCCGATGAAAGGGCAGGTGGAGGATTATATAGAGAAGAATGAGCTGAGTGAATATTTCCGGCTGACCGGAGAGATACCCCCTGATGAGCTGCCATACGCCGAGGCTTCCGTCTTTGTGAATACATCGGTACGCGAATCGAGCAGTAACAGCATTCTCGAGGCGCTCTCCTTCGGGGTCCCGGTGGTGGCAGCGGATAATCCCGGCAACAGGGGCATACTTTCACATTTGAATTCTCATCAGCTGGTGCCTGTTTCAGATTACATGGCGATGGGGGAGGCGATTGACCGCGTGCTCAGCTTCAGTGAAGAGCAGCGAAGGGAGCTCTTTGAAGAATCCAGATCCTTTATAAGAGAGAACTATTCTGTTACAGATATAGTCGATCAGTATATCCGGCTACTGAAGAAGTGATAAGGGGATAGAGTCAGAGATGATATCAATTATGTTTCATTCGGCAGGGTTGAAGGCTCTGCCCTGGCGTTCTTCACATATCTCGGAACCCCTGGATGTAATAAGGGAAAAGCTTGAGGTGATAAAGGATGAGGGGTACCGAACTATTTTCATGAAGGAGGCCGCGGAGCACAACGGGGAGCGCCGGGATAAGCTGGTTCATCTGACCTTTGACGACGGTTATCTGGATAACTGGGTTCATATTTTCCCTCTATTACGGGAGTACGGTTTCAAGGCAACCATTTTTGTTACGGCCGAGTTCATCGACCCGGGGGATAAAATCCGGCAGCAGAAGCATATTTACGAAAGAGACCATGATCCGGCCGGCTGCTGTGCCGGTTTTCTCTCCTTCGGGGAAATGAGGGAAATGGAGGGTTCGGGACTGGTTGAGATACAGAGTCATTCGCTCACCCATACCTGGTATTTCAAGGGGCCTGACATAGTGGACTTCTGGCATCCGGGGTCTGCGACTGAGGGGGGAGGGCCGGTATGGATGCTGTGGAACAGGTTCCCCGGGCGCAAGCCGTTCTATCTGATGGAGGCTTCGGAGCTGGAAAACAGGATACCGTACGGTTCTCCTGTATACGAACATGGAAAGTCACTTGAAACAGTAAGGTATTTCCCCGAAGATGGAGAGCTTTCCGGAAGGCTGATTCAACTTGCCGAGAATAAGGGCGAAGGAATATTTCAAAAGCCTGATTGGCGCGGGGAGTTCCGGAGGGTGGTTAATCAGTACAGGGCAAGTCACCCTACTGAAGGGAGATATGAAAGCAGAGAAGAATATATGGAAAGGGTAAGGTCTGAACTCGCCGAATCGAAACGGATATTAGAGGATGGCCTGGGGCATGATATCGAGGGGGTCTGTTGGCCGGGTGGAGCGGTTACAGAAGAATGCTTCGGTATTGCCAGAGAGGCCGGTTACCGGTATTTTACCCTGCCCTCCAATATGGATGTTTCAGATAATATCAGGCATAACGGGGGATTTATAAACAGGATATCCTCTCCCCAGGACCTCAGACTGAAAAACAGATATCTGGGATATCATTCAGCAAGGGATTTCAGACATTATCTCAGAAGCAGGAACGGTTACCTTACCTCGGGCCTTCTCTTCCGCCTTGGGAAAGTCATGAAGTTTCTCAGGTCAGGTCCCGGCGTCTATGGCGGAAAGAGCTGAGAGTATAATTATGGATTTAACCAGAAAGTTCCGGCGGAAAGATGCTGACAGAAACCGGCCTGTCCTGCCCCTGGCCGGGGTGATTGTGGCATTGCACTTTCTGCTCCTTTTCCTGGCCGGTTCGATACCGGGGCATAAGATTGTATTTCTGATTTTCTTCTCAACCATCTTGATCTTTCCCGGTTATCTCCTGGCCCGCATTATATTTCCCTCTGCCAGGCCCTATTATAAGCTCTTCCTTTCTCTTATCCTGGGAACGGCGGTTATTTTTGCCTGCCTGGTAATCTTTTCCATCTTTGGCCTGGATATTTACTATCTATCTTTTCTGAGCCCGGTTCTGTCAGTCCTTCTTGCCCTGCTGGCGGATTACGGGTTATGGGGAGGATTTTCCATCCCCGGAAATCAGAAGCTCTCCGGTGTTACTTATTCAGTTCTTCTTATTGCCGCGGTTTTTGTGACCGTAATCACGCTGGGCATAGGAGACCCGGTAATCTACACCTCCGACTCTCCCGACCATATAGCTTATGTCAGGACCGTTACACGGGACCATCAGGTTTTTCCCGACAGATATATCTACAAGAACGGCGGCAGCCTGACCAGAGACATTCGAAAAGGGCTCTTTCACGCGGCGTGGGGAGCGGTTAATCTGCCCACCGGCAGGATAGCTGTGTATCCTGTCTGGCCGCTGTTCTCCTGGATCGGCTCAATATTCATTATGCTTGGAATTTTCTGTCTTGGGATTCAGTTCTTCAGAAGACAGTCCATAGCGGCCCTGGGAGTTATTCTGTATCTGCTCTTTTACCAGGGGGGACAATCGGGGCATCAGTTGATAATGAACGGCTTCGGCTTTTATTTCGGGAAGATCTTTCTTTTTGGATTGCTGATCTTTCTGCCCGGGTATCTGAGGACCGGGAAAAAAGAATTACTATTCATGATTGCTGTTTCCTCACTGGCTGCTGTCGGAACACATATCAGCTTTATAATGATCATACCTTTCGGGATATTGGTGTTTTCCCTCTTTGAAATCTTTCAGTCGGAAGGGATAGCCCGCAGATCGATGCTCAAGTCCTCCATACCCTTATCATTCGCCGCTGTAATAGCAATCAATCTGCCATATCTTCTTATGCGTTACTTCAGGGATTATAATCCCGCCAATGAGATCCATACCCATGTCCAGGGAATGCTCTATCTCAACGGTGACCTGGCCGTGGTAAATCCCCTGCTCTTCTTCCAGTCTAACGGATTCCTCATGGCTGTCTCATTATTCTCGGTCTTCATACTATGGAAGAGAAGCAGGAGGGAGAAGAACCTGCGGCTGGTTCTCGGTTCGGCTGCAGCCGTATATATTCTGGTTTTCAATCCTCTGTGGGTCCCTTATATCATGGACAGGATCACATATCTGATAGTGAGGTTCGGTGCCGTAACTCCCACCATGCTGATCGCAGCTTATCTCATAATCACGGTGTTGCGCGGCTCCATGGGTCGGGAAGAGGGGATTTCGCGCTGGTCCGTAACAGCCGGTTGGTTTGTAATCGGGTTATTCCTGATCATTCCATCTTTTTCCAACTTCACCAGTTTCGTATATCTGGGAAGCGGGAGGGAATCAAGTGAGAAGAAGAGCGCCCTTAATCTGGATGACCTGTACCGGTTTATCAACCGGGAAGTCCCCGAGGGCAGCATTATTGCATCCGATCCCATTACCAGTTACAGCATACCTGCATTCTGCGATCAATTTGTGGTATGCACCTATGATCAGCATTCCACTCCTAACGATTCAACCGCCCTGGAGAGAATAATGGATTGCCGGGATATCTATCTGCCCTCGGCATCATGCGGCGCTGTTGCGGATATCCTGGATAAGTATCAGGCCGGTTATGTTGTAATAAACGGGCGGATACCGGCATCAGTGAGGGGAGATTACTGGACACCGGGGGCCCAGGTTGCGGAAAAGGCATCCAGGCGGCTGAAAAGCTGCGGAACAGTTTTCGAGGAGATATATTCCAGCAGGTCACTCAGTCTGTTGAGATACTGTGGTGACAGTATCCGTACTTCCCGGGGTTTTCCCGATTCATCCGCCGGGACGCGGGAGAGGCGAGTGGGACATTTTGAAGGAGATTATAATGACTTGACCTGGGCCGAAACTGAAGGGATCTATATCAGGGGCTGGCAAAAATCTGCCGAAAGGATAGAGGGGGGAGATACCCTGGCGATCGAAATTGACTGGGTGGCGGACCGTAAGCTCAAACCTGGCAATTACACCGTCCATGTTAGATTCGATACGGATTTTCCGGGGGGAATCCTTTACAGGCCCTGGTACGGCAAGGTTTACAGGAAGTTGGTTGAAAAGCTCCGGGGCAGGAGATACCGTTTCAGAACCAGCCGGCTTCCGTTTGATGGAATATACCCTCCGGACCAGTGGCCGGTGGATGGGGTCATAAGAGAAAGATTAGAGGTGCGGATACCACACGACATCACGGAAGGTATCTATACTGTTTCTGTAAAGATGCAGCGCGCTCCGCATGAACCGAATTATCACCTCAAGGATTTTCTGACCAACGATGATATTTTCGACGGCCCCGATCTGATGAAGATAACTATCGAGTAGTTGCAGTATGAAAGCAGGGAGAGCGGGATTGAGCTCTGCGATAAACAGCACAGTCATTGATGAGATAAGAGATAATATCAAGGGGCAGCTTCTTCATCTGGAGCCGATGAAAAACCATACTACATATAAGACAGGTGGGGCTGCGAAACTCCTGGCCTGCCCCCGGGACAGTAAGGAGGCGGAATGGTTATACCGGTTTGCCCACCGGCATGAAATCGGAACGACCGTTATCGGGGCCGGGTCCAATATTATTGCTCCAAGGCGGGGCATAGAAGGGCTGGTAATCAAAACCAGGAGTTCCGGCGCGCGTCTGGAATTCAAATCAGGGGAAAGGCTGATTGCGGAGGCTGGTGTTTACCTCGATTCGCTTATCAGGAGAGCGGCGGAAAGGGGATTCGGAGGGCTTGCCGCCCTGGCCGGAATTCCCGGAACGGTGGGGGGAGCGGTCTTTATGAACGCGGGTACCAGAAAGGGTGATATTTCCAGAGTAGTCAACTGGGTTGAAGCATTAACTGCGGATGGGGAAAAACTGCGCCTGAATGCCGGCGAGATCGAATTCGGCTACCGGGAGAGCATATTCAGGCACAGGCCGTGGCTTATTCTAAGGGGAGAATTCAGATTACAAAGAGCTGATATGGAAAAAACCCTGCATGAGATAGACAGGATCTGGGAGAAACGGATGCGCTCCTACCCCATGCAGCTGCCCACTGCAGGAAGCGTGTTCAAGAATCCGGAAGGAAGGCATGCCGGAGAATTGATAGATAGAGCCGGGTGTGGGGGGATGCGGGTGGGCGGGGCAATGGTCAGCGAAATGCATGCAAATTTCATAGTAAACCTGGGCGGCGCAAACTCAGATGATATTATAGAGCTGGTAAGAAGAGTGAGGAAGAAGGTCTTTCAGAAGTTCGGAGTCTTCCTTCAGCTGGAGCAGAAAATAATACGTCAGCAGCAATCCTCATGATTTTCCGAAGAGAGTCGAATATAGTATAAACAGGCAGACGGAAAGAATCAGGTTGAATAATGAAAGAAGATCACAGAAATAGAATAATACTGGGGTTGCTTCTTCTTACCGCACTTTCTCTTTTCCTGACCCTGCCCGGGCCGCTCCGGCTGATATCCGGCGCGGTGCAGGCGTTCATGATACCGGGACTGGTTTTTCTATTCCTTGTTGGTGACAGAAAAAGGACATGGATGGACAGCGTATTCTTCATCCCGGTTATTTCTCCGGTTCTTCTTACCATATCTGTTCTTATTACCTGCCTTATTACCGGGGACCTGGAATTTTCCCTGAAATTCTCCACGGGGCTATTCTATATTCTGTTATTAGTGTGCTTCATGTCCGGAAGGTTTGATTGGGGAGCCGCGGCATCGCCGGTTCCCCGGAGTGTGATCCTGCTCTCTGTCGGATATGGCCTGTTGATAGCCCTGTCATACCAGATCAATGACCTTCTCCTGATCAGGTCGGATGCCTGGTACCACGGATCTGTCACCAGGGAAATTCTTGCCAGAGGTATTCCTCCCATGGAACCGTGGCTTCCGGACAGGCCGATAAGGTATATGTGGATATACCATTTGTTCCTGGCTTCCTGGAAGGAATTGTCAGGGCTGTCCCTTTTCAGGTCGATGATTGCATTGAACCTGATCAGCGCTTTCAGCTTTCCATATCTCATGGGGCGAATTTCATCATTCTTCACCACGGACAGAAAGAGGATATTCCTGGTCTCGCTGATTGCCCTGGCCGGCCTGGAATCAGCTTCATGGATTGGCTGGCCGCTGGTTTTCATGAGAGTATTCAGCGGCGAGGTCTCAGGCATGGAGGAAGTGAGAAGGATAATCAGCGAACTATCCTTTACCGGGCCGGGGATGATCCACACCCTTGCCCCCTTCCCCACATATATGGTCAATC
>WJIX01000026.1 GCA_014730075.1 bacterium
GGCAGACCATTTCTCAACCATATATAGTGGCCTACATGACAGAGCAGCTTTCCATCGGGAAGGACGACAGGGTACTTGAGATAGGGACCGGGTGCGGGTACCAGACCGCAGTACTGGCGGAAATTGCCGGACATGTTTATACCATGGAAATTATCCGGGAACTCTCGGAGCGCTCGGAGAATATACTTGGCGAACTGGATTATGATAATGTCTCTTTCCGGGTGGGGGATGGATCGCTGGGATGGCCGGAGGAAGCCCCATTTGATGCCATCATGGTTACGGCTGCGCCGGTAAGAATACCGGAAGAGCTGAAGAAGCAGCTGGCAGAGGGGGGGAGGATGATAATTCCCGCGGGAACATTTTCGCAGAGGATATACAGGATCACAAGATCGGGCGGCAGTTTCAGGACTGAGGAGCTGATTGGGGTGAGGTTCGTCCCGATGACCGGCAGGATCGAGGGGGATTTCTAAAGGAATACCTGGTTGTCTCCGCGGCTTTCGTTGGAGGAGGTAACCCGGACGGCGGGGCGGTCGGTTATAACACACTTATTCTCGCAGATACCGCATCCAATGCACAGGCTCTGATCGATATAAGGTTTCTTTAGTATGTAGTCAAACCCATATTTGCCGGTTACTTCCTCTTCCTCGAATTTGATCGCCTTTCCGGGAGCGGGGCAGTGTTCTTCACAGACTCCGCAGTTTATCCCGGTGGCATGAGGAATGCAGCGGTCCTTATCGAACCAGGCCAATCCTATCCTGATAGACTGTTTCTCCTCCATGGAGAGCTTGCGGATAGCCCCGGTAGGGCAGACCTGGGAGCAGAGGTTGCACTGATACTCGCAGTAACCGATACTGGGCACCAGGATGGGAGTCCACATCCCCGCAAAACCGGCCTGGTGAAGGGAAGGCTGGAGGCCGTTGGTTAAACAGACCTTCATACATTCACCGCATTTAACGCATTTTTCCAGGAATTCCGGTTCAGGCAGGGCTCCGGGAGGCCGGATTCTCTTCGGGTGGGCCCTCCCTATTTCCACCCCGGCGCCTACCGCGGCCGCTGCGGCTACTGCTCCGGCGGCGCTGGCGAGAACCCACCTTCTCTCTATATCGACATCCTCTCTGGCCATACTGGTTTTTCCGTTGTAGATTTCGATAGCGCCGGATGGGCATACCTCGTGGCAGTTGAAACACTTGATGCATTCACGCTCCGCTATCGCGGGATAGGGGTTTGCCTCTCCCTGGCATACCCGGTTGCACATCCCACACTCGATACACTTCTTTTCATTAATCCGGATACGGGCAAGGGACTGCCTGCTGCCGGCCAGGCCCAGTAAGGCCCCCAGGGGGCAGAGATACCGGCACCAGAACCTTGGAATAACCAGGTTGAGGATTAGAATGGCCAGGAAGATACCTCCCACTATCAGTGACTGTCTGAAAAGTGGATAGGCGTGAGGCAGAATATTTCCCTTGAGCGTAGCCAGAAATGAGCTGGAAAGCCCCGATACCAATGGAATCTCTAGCGATATCAATGAGTTCAGTGAAGAGCTAACCAGGTTATAGAAGGCCGGATCGGTTCCGATGGTAAGTGAACGGACCAGAAGGGGGATCGGATCGATCAGCCCCGCTCCGTTCCAGCCCAGAATGGCGGCAACCAGTATAAAGAACAGGATATAGTACTTCAGCGAGAGGAGCCCTTTATGCCTGTCCAGCCTGTTGCCGGTTCGGCTGAATGACCTCTTCAGGTAGCTGGCGAAGTTATTGAGGGCGCCCAGCGGGCAGATCCAGCTGCAGAATACCCTTCCCAGAAGAAGCGCGAGGGCGATAGTTATAAGTCCGTACAGGAACTTGAGTTGAAATGAATGAGAAGTGAGGATCACACTTATCGAAAGGAGGGGGTCCAGGTCCAGGAACAGCGTCAGGGGTAGAGAACTGTCCGAGATCCCCTCGAATTCGTTCGCCATAAAGAGAAACAGGAAGAGGATCAGGAACAGTATCTGAAATATCCTGCGAGTCTTAGCCATATATCAACCCAGTTTTACCTTCTTGAATCCTTTTGCCCGGTAATCGTACGAGCCCAGCCCCCGGGACTCGGCTATCTTCAGATAGCGCGATACATATTCCCGGTTGAACGGCTCGCGGTCCCCGAACAATGAGATGCCGAAGGCATCAATCCTTACCGGGTCAGTACTGGCTGCTATTATATTTCTGTCTTCCACATCATCCAGGGTACTTCCCTGAGGCCCGTTTGCTATCAGTATTCTTGCCGCGTCAAGAATGATCAGGTCCGGCTTGAAGTAAGCGGTCAGGTCCACGATGCTTTCTCCCAGTTTCTGGTGAAGCAGGTTCCGTCTTCCGCCGATCAGGCCCATCATATTCTTCATGGACAGGCTGACCCCGGAGAGGCCGTGGTGCTTTGCCACCGGAAGGTTTATTATCCTGTCAGCCTTCAGTGCCGGACGGTAGACCTTCCATTTATTGAGAACTTCCCCTTTCAGATTTACTTCTTCAAAATCATTTTCAACCACGTATGGGACTCTGGCGCCGGCAGCTTCGGCGGTTTCCTTGATTCCGCTTCGCCGGTATGAATTCTGGGCGTTGTTGCAGGTGTTGTCTGCCACTGTTATCTCTTCCGCTCCAGCTTCCCTGACCATACCGATCACTGCCTTTACCACCGCGGGGTTGGTGGTGGCCGCCTGCTCGGGCCTTCTGTCCCAGGATATATTCGGCTTTATCAGCACGCTTTCTCCCGGCTTGACGAATTTCTTCATCCCACCCAGAAGCTCAACCGCCTTTATGGCCGCGGCCCCCGGATCGGTACCCTGGACCACTCCCAGAAGGGCGCCGCTGGCGCTCTGTTCTGCTGGAAGAGAAAGGGACAAGGCATTCCTGGCCAGAAAAGTGCCTGCGGCACCGCCAGCGATCAGCTGAAGAAATCTCCTCCTGTCCATTTTCATAATCCACCTCTCTGTTCATATTAATTACTTTCAAATATAATATAAACACCTCATTAATGCAGTTATTATTTATATTACACAGTTGTAAAATGGTGAATATTCTGTTAACTGTACTGTTATATCTCTGAGGCCAGGAAAAAGAAGGTGAAATCATATGCAGCAGGAGCAGTTTAAACCTAAAAAGCTTTACCGTGAGCTCGACTCCCTGATGGCCAATATACAGAACAGGGCAGAGACCGAGGAAGCCCTGGCGCTGGTGCTGGAGAAGCTGGTGGAAGAACTCAGCGACGAACTGGGGATAATGGGAGGGTGCGTCTATAAGTTCCGGGTGGGTTATTTCAGGATCATCCGGGAGACTCCCAGGGATTCGGAGTTCAACTGGCCGGACCGGATAAGCAAATATGAGCGGATCTTCAACGATCTGAACAAACACAAGAGTTACATATTTACCGATTCAGAGCAGACCCCGCCCTGGGGGAGTAACAGTGTTGCCGCTCTGGTGGGAGAGGATGACCAGTACATGATGGTCCTGAAACTCAAGCCTGGATGGCAGAGGGAATCGATTGAATTCTCTATCAATATAATCAGAGATATGCTCAACTATTCGAGGTTCGCCAGGCGGCTGGAGACCGATATGAAGGAAGCGCACGCAATCCAGAGGTCTCTGCTCCCCCAGTTCGATCCGGAGTTTCCCGGGTACGAGATCGCCGCCAGGTCATTGGCCGCCGAGAGCGTGGGAGGGGATTTCTATGATTACCAGAAGCTGGATGAGGACCTGCTGGCTTTTTCGATCGGGGATGCCAGCGGGCACGGCTTGCCAGCCGCTCTACTGGTGAGGGATGTGGTCATCGGCCTCAGAATCGGTATCGAGAAGGAGATGAAGATATCCAGCATAGTAAAAAAACTGAATGACGTGATAAGCCGGAGCCGCCTCTCCACCAAGTTCGTATCGATGTTCTTCGGTGAGCTGGAAGAGAACGGCACGCTGGTCTATGTCAATGCCGGGCATCCCCGTCCTGTGATCATCAAGGAGAAGAGCGAGGTCGAACTTGCTACCGGGGGGAGTATTCTGGGGCCTGTAATTGACAATCCGTTCATGCGGGGATTTGCCTTTATCGACCCCGGAGATGTGCTGGTAATGCTTACCGACGGTATCCTGGAGCGGAGAAACTACAACAACGAGATGTTCGGCAAGGAAAAGGTGGTTGAGATGGTCAGGGAACGCCGCGATCAACCTGCCTCGAAAATAGTGGATGATCTCTTCAATGAGCTGTACAGCTTTGGCGGTGGAGAGAAGCTGGGGGATGACGCTACCCTGTTTATTATCAAAAGGATAAATTAGCCAGGATCTTACTTCCTCGATGCCCGTTCTCGGAACTGAACTGAGTTTTTCTCCGGTTGGATTGGATTATGGAACTTAAACTTAATATAATTAGTTAAAGAAAGCACAACCCTGAATGGAGGAAATGATGAAAATATATCGGGAAAGTTCTTTTTTGACAGCACTGTTTATATCCCTCCTGGTTCTTTCCGGCTGCCAGGGCGACGGCTCCGGTGAAAGAAAGCCGGTTCCGGTGGGAGAGAACCTGCTCAAGAATCCGGGATTCGAGAGCTGGACCGACTCTATCCCCGAGCACTGGAAGATCCGGAAGGTGGAAAATCTTTCCAGGCACGGAGGAGAGACCAATAGAATTATCAGATCTTCGGAGGAGAAGAAGAGCGGCAAATACTCCTGCCGTTTCTCCGCCGGCGACTCCGCCACCAACTGGACCGTACTTATGCAGAATATACCGGTGGTGCCGGGGGCTGAGATGGTACTCTCATCCAATGTCAGGTCGATAGATCTCCAGCCGGTAGACCGGCGGAATCGTTTCTCCAATATGTACATAATATTCATGAATGAGAAGGGAGAGAGGGTCAACAGGAAACCTGGTAAGTTCGTGGACCATATGACCCGTCCCTGCCGGGGCAACTTCATGTGGGGTGACCGGAGGAAGAAGATCGATGTGCCGGAAGAGGCTCACTACGCCGAGGTGGGTCTGTTGTGCACCATGAGCGGCGATATGTTCTTCGACAACGTTTCGGCCGCCATCAAGAAAGGCCCTCCCTGGGAGATAACCGAAACCAGTTATATCGAGTTTTACACCCTCCCGGGACACCCCCTGCCGAAGGAGGCCCTGGAGAAAGAGGCCCGCCTTATAGAAAGCTACGCGGACAGGATCGATCTGCCGGAGCCGGAGAGAAAGATCAAATATTTCTACTATCCCAACGAAGATGAGTTCAAGCGTATAAACCTGGAGCGTAAATATTACCAGGCGGTCAGGTGGAAGAAGAAGGAGATACATACCATGGCCGAGTACGAGGATATGGTAGTAACTCATCTTCTGGTAAGTGATATGGGTCGCCCGCCGGTGGGGCTGGCCAAGGGGTTGGTGTTCTAC
>WJIX01000027.1 GCA_014730075.1 bacterium
CTTCCAGGATGAGCGCTCTCTCCCTGGCCCTGATTATTGAAAGGGAGACCGGCATGGAAACGCTGCTCCATTACTGCTGCCGGGACAGAAACATTCTGGGGATGCAGTCTGACCTTCTGGGAGCCCACGCTCTGGGACTCAAAAACATACTGATTATTACCGGCGATCCCCTTAAAACCCATGATTACCCGGACGCAACAGCGGTTTTCGATATTGATTCAATTGGGTTGACCAATGTGGTATACAATCTGAATCACGGCCTGGACATTGGTGGCAGGAGAATGAAGAAAGCTACATCTCTGTTCATCGGGGTGGGAGTCAATCCCCAGGCACTGGATCTTGATGAGGAACTCAACAGGTTTTTCTGGAAAGTGGATGCGGGAGCTGAATTCGCCATGACTCAGCCGGTATTCGATCCTGATCAGTTTTTCAGCTTCAAGAAGAAAATTGAATCAATGAAAATCCCGCTCATTGCCGGAATTTGGCCGCTGGCCAGCTACCGCAACGCCGAATTCATGAACAATGAACTTCCCGGCGTGTCTGTGCCTGAAACAATAATGGAAAGAATGAAGAAGGCCCCGGATGGTAAAGCGGCTACTGAGGAAGGTGTGAAAATAGCAGCATCCATTCTTAAAGAGATCAGTGGAGAGGTAGAGGGAGTGCAGGTAAGCGCTCCCTTCAACAGGTACAGGCTTGCCCTGGAGGTGCTCGACTCCATCTGAGCGGGCCTCGGCAATCATCTCCTTACTATTCCCTGAACATCCACACTTCCGCTGTAGGTCTCCACAGCTGGCCCCTTGAGGCAGGCCTTGGCGGCTCCATAACTCTTCTTAATAAAACTTACTCTCAGCGTGTCGCCTCCGGCAGCTCTGCAATCCACCGGGCTTTTTACCATCCCAAGATGAGCGGCAATGACCGATACCGCGACCGCGCCGGTTCCGCATGCCATGGTTTCAGCTTCCACTCCCCTTTCATACGTTCTGTAGCTGAGACTGCCCTGGTCCCTGATAACCGCCAGGTTAACGTTGGTTCCATCCGGCTCGAAGGACTTATGGTGCCGTATCTTCCTTGCCGCATTTAAAAAATCGCTCTGATCCGGAGACTTATCATCGCCAGAGAACAGAACGGCATGGGGAACGCCAGCTACGGCGTATGAAACCCGGAAGCTGTCTACATCAATATTCAGACGAAGCTCTCTGACCTCGCCCATCGATATCTCTACCCATTCTCCTGCAACTTCAGCCTCTACGATTCCGGAATCTGACTCGAATTTCAGCTTCCGGGGGGCAATACCCTGGTCAACCGCAAATCTGGCAGCGCACCTGGCTCCATTGCCACACATTCCTGCCCTGCTTCCGTCGCTGTTGTAGTAGACCATTCTGAAATTATATTTCGATGAAGGTTTCAGTATAATCAGTCCGTCTGCTCCGATACCGAAATGTCTTGCACAGAGGGCCGTGATCAGCTCAACAGGCAGGTTAAGCGATTCAGAGATATTATTCAGCATGATAAAGTCATTTCCGGCTCCGTGCATTTTTGTGAAATCCATTCTATTCTCCTCCGGAATCATCCTTTATTATAATCGGCTCCAGCTCTCGCGCCTCTCCGGGTTTCAGGCTCAGGGTGTCGGGGAGAATTATTCCCGGCTCGCCGATTGTGGAGGTACTGTCCCTGGGATCCATACAGGAGCTGATGGTACTGTCGCCGCTGATATCAAGAAAAGCGGAAATAATGTAATCGCCTGGCTTGACACCTCTTATCAGATATTTGCCGGTACTGTCGGCAACAGAGTAATACTCCTTTTCACTCTGATCAACCGGTGAGGCCAGGATGGAAGGGATTACCTCATACTCTGTTTCGTTAACAATTTCACCCTCCAACTGCCCAGGTTCATCCGGATCTATGATATCCATAATTATATCACTTCTTGAAGTTACCCTGCCGCCTAGATAGATGGTATCGGGATATACCAGTGAGAATTCACGCTGCCTGGAGAAATTGCCGTCATCATTATCATCTATGAAAGCCCAAACCAGCAATGCGGCACTGTCAGTGGGAAGGTGCCGGAAAATGAAATTGCCATCTTTGTCAACCGGAACGGTACGTCTCTCCATCCGGCTGAACACTTCCAGCGTGTCGGGTGTGGGAGGAGCAATTCTGACAATGCCCTTCCTGTCCGTTTTCCCCTTGAAGGTTACCGAGCCCGAGATGACTCCCTTTTCGAATGAATCGGCGGTAGCATAATAGAAGACTGCTCCTCTCTCCGACTCAACACCATGGTAATCCTTGTAACCTTTCTTCAGATAGAGGGATATGGTGGTATCCGGCAGGTGCTCCCGGAAGGATATTTTAAGCTCTGAATCACTTACGTCAATATCCTCAAAGGGGAATCCCGGATAAAATATGATCCTGTCCTTGAAGCTCTGGCTATCGATCTTCTCATTAAAAACAATGGTAAAAGAGATATCGCCTTCAAGACCGGATGAATCCGCCGCCGGAATAGTCTGTATGATCTCGGGCGGCTCCTTATCCTCAGGCCCACCACTGGGAGGTTCCCTGACCGCACAGGCGGCCAGGGCCATTGAACAGCATATTGCAATTGCAGCAACTTTCTTCAATCTCAGATATCACTTTCAACCGGAATCAAAAGAGCCAGTATAGCTCTCTGAATATGCAGCCTGTTCTCGGCCTGGTCGTAAACCACTGAGTGCCTGCCATCTATTACAGAATCGGTAACTTCCAGGCCTCTATGAGCGGGAAGGCAGTGCATGAACAGTGCGCTGTCATTAGCCATAGCCATCATATCATCGTCAACAGCGTAAGGCCTGAATTTTTCGACTCGCTCTTTCGCTTCATCTTCCTGCCCCATGCTCGCCCAGACATCAGAATAGACTACATCAGCTCCGTTCAGCGCCTCCCCGGGATCTTCTACCCACTCGAAATCACAGTCTCCATCTTTTCTGGCCTCCTCTATGAATGAATCCGATATCTGGTATCCTGGAGGTGAGCAGAGTACGAATTTGAAATCGAACCTGGTGGAGGCGTTGAGCCAGCTCCTGGAAACATTATTGCCATCTCCCACGAATACAACCTTCTTGCCCTCTATATCTCCAAGCTTTTCTCTTATTGTAAATATATCTCCGAGGACCTGGCAGGGATGAAGCAGGTCGGTTAGTCCATTTACTACCGGGACAGTAGCGTATTTGGCCAGATCGGTAACCATTTTCTGATCAAAAGTCCTTATCTCGATTGCATCCACGTATCTGGAAAGTACTTCTCCGACATCTTTGGGGGCTTCACGTGAACCGATCCCGATCTCCTTATCAGTCAGGTATAGGCTATTCCCGCCCAGCTGCATCATGGCCACTTCGAAACTGATCCTGGTTCTGAGACTTGGCTTGTGAAAAATACAGGCGAGTACCCGTCCGGGGTGTGTCGGCTTAAGGGTGAAATTCCTGGCTTCCGGCTTCTGCCTTTCGCACAGCTCTATTATCGATAACAATTCCTCTCTGGAAAAATCCCTGATAGAAATAAAGTCTTTCCTGCTCAGTTTCATTCTCTCTCCTTTCTACAGAACGTACCTTGCGATATCATCATCTTCGATGACTTTTTCAAGTTTATCCCTGACATCCTCCGCGGTGATGGTAACTTCCTTTTTCCCTGAATCGGGAAGCTGATAGAGGATATCTTCCAGAAGTGTGGTCAAGATGGTGTGAAGCCTTCTGGCTCCAATATTCTCCATCTTCTGGTTTGACCGGAATGCCATTTCAGCTATCTCTCTTATGGCATCTCTCTCAAATTCAAGCCTGCACCCTTCTGTCTTCACCATCGCCTTGTA
>WJIX01000028.1 GCA_014730075.1 bacterium
ACTTGAATTCAGTGGTCCCAGGGAGTTCTGCTCGTAACCGCGAACCGAGTTGCCCCCACCCAGGAAAAACCTTCTCTCCACGGGAAGTCCGGGGCCGCGGCTTTCGGAAAATGGCTGGGCGTACCCGCCACGGACCCGGTAGGCCAGGATCAGATCCGGCAGGAGGCTGCAGTAGCTCCGGTAGGAAGAGACCAGAGAATAGTAATTATCATCTCCGCCCAGGAACCCTCCGGAATAAGCTGATTCCATCCTGATGTAATTTCCCTTCCGGGGATTAAAGTAATTATTCCTGGTATCCCTTCTGAAGATTAACTCTATGGAGCGCCTTCGAGACTTCGGCGGGGCCTCATCCACCCGCTCCCTGTCTATATGCTCGAAAACGTAATTGAAAAAGAGCGAAGTATTGCGTGAGAATGTCCTTGATATGGAGGTGAAATAACTTACCGCTTCTACCACCGCCGGTTCTATAGTGGCATTATATTCGTAGTAAGAACCGAGGGCCAGGGTATTCCATGTTGACAGTATATGAGGAAAGCGTATCTCGCCCTCATGCCGGAGATACTTGCTTTCGAAGTCCATCTTGTTGAAGTCGTACTCATTATTCGAGAACACCGAAAAAGAGTAGGAGGATTTAACATTCAGCTGATAACCCCGGTCCAGGAGGTTCCGCTGCCCCAGTTCGGTGAACAGATGACTGGCATGAACATTACCCACACCAATACCTGTTTCCACGTAGCCGGTTTTCCTCTCCCTCACCTTTATCAGAAGATCAACCTTGCCGGCGTCCAGGTCCAGATTCTTCGGTTCGATATCCACGGATGAAAAACAGCCGGTATTATACAGATTCTGTTTGCTTACTCTGATCTTCTCCAGATCGAAATACTGTCCGGACTGGAACTTTAGCTCCCTGAAAACCAATTCCGGCCTGGTGTCACTGTTTCCGGAGAGTTTGATATCTCTTATTCTGGCCTTCCTGCCCTGCTGTACACTCCATGATATATTCACATCCAGCGAATCGATATTAACGTCATAGGAAACCCGGGTGCCCAGGTAACCCTCCTCGAAGAAAAGATTGAATATGGCGTACTGGTCGTCTTCAATCAGGTTGGGGTTATACGGTTTGCCCTCGGAAAGCTTCAGGACCTTTCTGACCTTCCCTTCGGTGAAAAGCTCGTTACCCTCAATGGACAGGCTATCCACGCGGCTTCTGCCGCCCTCCTTGATTACGATCCGTATGGATACAGTGTGATTCTCTTCATCCCTCTCCACATCTGAATCAACTATTTCTGTGCTGAAGAAACCATTCTTTCTATAGAATGATTTGATGGTCTCCAGGTCCCTTCTTAGAAAATCGCTCCTGAAGCGCGGTTTATTGAATATGGTGTAGAAATGCGCTTCCCTGGTGCGCATCTTATTCTTCAGTATTCTGTCATTGAAGGTTCTGTTTCCCAGGATGACGATTTCATCCACTACCGGAAGTTCATCCTCGAAATCAGCGGCCGTCGATGGGCTGACCGCAAGCAAAGCGGTGATGACAGGGACAATAATCGGCACCGCCAGCGGGACTTTTATCCATTTGCTGCTATTGAATAAAATTGACATCTGACTATCCTCTATGTAATCTCCTGAATGATAAGGATGAATAAAAAAAATAATATAAGGACAGGTAAATCATTGAGAAACAAACACACCGGGTGTTCCGGAGCGGGATATCATATCATTATACTTCATATCCTGGCCGTTATTACTATCTCTATGATCCTGATCACCGGCTGCTCCGGCGACAACCCGGAAACCGCCAGAGATCGCACCCTTACAGAAGATGAACGTTACCTGGTACAATTATATGTAAAAATACACAAATTAGAAACAAATCTCCAAAACAATCCCCGGGAACTCTCAAAAAAACTGGAGGAACTCAAAAGCGGCGCCGATTCGGTCAGGATTGCCAGAACCCTTGATAAACTCGAGGAAGACCCGGTTAAATGGATAGCGGTATACAACAGGATCAACACGCTTCTGGAAAGAGCCGCCGATAATGATTAACCGAACAGATTGAATATATCCAGAGCCATAATCATTACCATCAGAATAATCAGCAGCACAAAACCTACCTGCATCATTCCATTCTTGATCCGGGCGTTTACCTGTCTTCCGCTTACACCCTCAAATAGATAGAGGACGAAATGGCCCCCATCAAATGGAAGAAGGGGAAACAGGTTTATTATACCGAGGTTGATGGAGAAGAATGCTATGAAGCTTATAAGATAGTTGAATCCCCATCTGACCATATCTCCGGCAAGTTTTCCGATAGCCAGGGGACCTCCCACGGCCTTGACACTGGCCTTGCCGGTGATCAATTTCTTGAGAAAATCGAGTATCCGCACGGTCATAACCCAGAACGCCCTGGAACCGTAAGCAATCGCCTCGGTAAATGAAACACCCTCCTTCACATAGTATTCCTTTATGCCGATGCTTCCGGCCTCCACTACATCCAGTTTGTCACCCTCGCCCTGTGCCGGCAATTTGATTGATTCCGTTTCCAGCTCGGCACTTCTCTCTACACCATCCTGCTCCCAGGTTACCCTGACCTTTTCCCCCAGGCTGTTGTGAATCATTTCTGCCACCTCGCTGAAGGTATGAACAGTGGTATCATTAACAGCCCTGATATAAGCTCCGTTTCTTATACCGGCATTCCAGGCGGGAGAATCCTGTTTGACATCGCCTACCCTGGGAGGAACACTCATCAGAAGCCCCACCGTTTTCCTTTCCTCCTCGCTGTTGTAGCTGGGGGCAGCGAAGAGGTAGACAGTATCAGCCCCTCTCTTCACCTTGAACTCAAGTTCGCCCGAATCATTCCCGGAAACGAAATGTCTCAGGTCGTTATCATAGGTCAGTGGTTCACCATTGACCGCCAGTATTATATCTCCCCTTTCAAATCCGGCCTCCATCGCCGGCGAATCTTCCATTACCCGGTCGACCACCGAATATGATTCCGGCATGAATACCCCCTGAACCCATATGCTGCCCACGTAAAGAACATAGGCCAGCAGTAGATTCATGGCGGGCCCTGCAAGTATGATGGTTATCTTGCGCCAGGGAGATTTGGCTCTGAAAGTACGGTGCTCCGGAATATCAAGTTCATCAAATTCATCGTCGTTCTCTTCTTCAATTTCCGCTTCATCCTCTTCTTCCTCTTCCGTTTCTCCCGCAAACTTATTGTAGCCTCCGAAAGGAATAATCGAAATGGCGTACTCGGTCTCCCCATACCTCATCTTCAGTATCTTGGGGCCAAACCCGATTGAGAAAGTCAATACGTAGACGTCGTTCAGCTTAGCCAGAATAAAATGACCGAACTCATGGACAAAGACCACTACGCTCAGAACAAAGATGAATGAAATGATAGTTAATAACATATAACCTCCGTTATATAATTACAGCTTCTTCGTACCGGCTCGCCAGGAATTCCCTGGTCCATCTGTCCGCTTCCATAATATCTTCGATCCCTCCCACCCGAGCCGTACTGTGGCTGGAGAGGGCATTGTCTATCCATTCAATTATCGTCAGGAATCCAATATTACCTGACAGGAAAGTTCTTACCGCTACCTCATCGGCGGCGTTAAGGACCGCGGGGGCGGTTCCACCCTCCTCCGCAGCTTTCATTGCCAGCTCGAAGGCGGGGAAATTCGCGCTTTCAAACCGGACAAACTCCAGTTTATCTATCTCCTCCAGCTTGAGAGTACCCCATGGGAACTCAACATTCTCCGGATAATAAAGCGCATTGATAATGGGAAGTTTCATGTCGGCCGGCCCCATGTGAGCCAGTAGCGATCCGTCCCTGAGCCTTACCAGGGAGTGGACCAGCGACTGGGGATGAATAATGACCCTGATATCCCGGTAGGGATAATCGAACAGGTAATGGGCTTCGATAACCTCGAACCCTTTGTTAAGCATAAGGGCGGAATCGACAGTTACCTTATCACCCATATCCCAGGTGGGGTGATCCAGGACCTCACGAACGGTCACATCACCAAGTTCTGAATAATCTCTTCGATAGAACGGTCCTCCGGAAGCGGTCAGTATTATTTCCGAGACGTCCTTACGGTCACCTTCCAGGCACATGGAGAGTGAGAAATGCTCACTATCTACCGGTATTATCCTTCGCATCTCCATTTTCTCTTGCCCAATAAGCTCCCCCCCGGTCACCAGCGATTCCTTGTTGGCCAGAGCAACCTGACACCCCTGGCGGAGAGCTTCTATGGTCGGGCTTAGCCCGGCAATACCAACCAGGCCGTTGACCACCAGATCAGGTCCGGTTTCCCGTAGAAGTTTCAATATGCCGCTATTCCCGGTCCCGGCTGAACGCGCCCCCATCTCTGGCCTTCTGCCGGTAAGCGTGGTATGGGCATCTTCCTTTCCCAGTGCAAAGACAGCCCCCGGAAAGGAATCGAGCTGTTTCTCCAGCTGATCTATATTTGTATCCGCCACCAGTCCAACTACTTCGAGGAAACTCTCCTTCTGTCTTTCAACTATTTCCAGGGTTGACCGTCCGATCGAACCGGTTGAACCCAATATGACTATCCTCTTCAAGATCTGTCCTCTCAGTCTCCAAGCAGGAAAAAAACCAGGATGTAATATACCACCGGGGCATTGAACAGAATTGAATCAAACCGGTCCAGTACCCCCCCGTGCCCGGGGATGACGCTGGCTGAATCCTTCCTGTTCATATCCCTCTTGATCATCGACTCAACCAGGTCGCCGGTCTGCCCTGTGACAGAAACCAGAAGGGCCAGCCCGGCGGCTTCCCACCATTCCAGAAAGGGAAAGATATACACACGGCCAATAAGTACTCCAGCCAAAGCGAAAACCATTCCTCCGACAGATCCCTCCAGGGTCTTTCCCGGCGAAATACGTGGGAACAGGCGGTGCCTTCCGGCAATGCTTCCTACCGAATACGCTCCAGTATCATAACACCAGGTAAGGATGAACAACAGCGTGATGAAGTTGAATCCATCCCGGTACTCCATTCCGGCTATACCAGCAGGGATCTCCCTGATCATGACAAGGTGGCTTCCCAGCCAGCCCAGATAAAAAATTCCTAACAGGGTCACCGAGACATTATAAACATAGAATTTTCTTCCCCTCCTGCACAGCTCCATCACCAGAATCCCCAGGATGACCGATGTAAGCAGAAGATAAATATAATCATGCAGCCTGTAATAGAACAGAACCGGAAAAAGAAGGGCTACAGCCGTCCCTATGAGCTTGTATGGGTTGGCCACGCTCCTTTCAGTCATCCTGTAAAACTCCCAGACACCCCCGGCAATAACGGCTTCTACCATAATGAGAAAATATACTTCTCCCTTTCCAGCAATCAATACTATGGGGGGAATAAAGAGAATGGCTATGATTGTTCTTTTCAGTGCCATCTATATCTGCCAGCTTTCTTCCAGCCTCTTCTCCGGAGTAAAAATGATCCAAACAATTCGGTGTCCCTTAATTCCGGAGAGATCCTATGCCTCAATTTGACTCAACCCGCCCGAATCTCCTCTCGCGGCCCAGATATGAATATATTGCCTCCATCAGGTGATCCTCCCTGAAATCGGGCCAGTAAAGGTCGCTTATAACTATCTCGGTGTAGGCAAGCTGCCAGAGCATGAAATTGCTTACTCTGAACTCCCCGCTGGTCCTGATGAGAAGGTCCGGGTCACCCAGTTCCGGTTGATAGAGGTATGTTGAAAATAGTTTCTCGTCGATATCTTCCGGATCGATACTGCCGGTGCGGGAATCTTCGGCAATCCTCCTGGCAGCGTCTGTGATTTCCGTTCTCCCCCCGTAACTGAGGCACAGATTCAGAATCGTCCCGGTATTCCCTTTGAGTTTTTCTATGGTCTGATTGAGCGCTTTCTGGGTTACGCGCGGAAGCATCTCTGTTCTTCCCATGGCGTTCAGCCTGATATTATTGTTCTTCAGTTCCAGAAATTCGCGCTCCAGGGCTACTTTCAGGTAATTCATCAGGGCGTTTATCTCGTAATCGGGGCGGTTCCAGTTCTCCACGGAGAATGTAAACAGCGACAGAACAGGTATCTCCAGCATCGCGCAGGCCCTGACCACCGACCTCACAGATTCCACTCCAACCTTATGCCCGGCAATCCTGGGCATTTTTCGCTCCCTGGCCCACCTGCCGTTGCCATCCATAATAATGGCAATGTGTCGCGGCAGCCCGGCCTCTTTCTTCAACCTGTTCAGTTTTTCCTCGGTCTGCTTATCCATAATTTGAGATCCCAGCCCCGGCCGTTCTGAATCAGAATTCCAGAATTTCCTTCTTCTTCCTCTCTCCGATTTCATCCAGGGTCTTTATATGCTGGTCTGTCTTCTCCTGGATATCCTCCTGGTAGCGGTAACTGTCATCCTCGGAAATCTCATGTGCCTTCTCCAGCTTCTTGAACTTATCGTTTGCCTCCCTCCGGATATTTCTTATCGCGATCCTGCCATTTTCCACTACCTCATCCACAGTCCTGCTC
>WJIX01000029.1 GCA_014730075.1 bacterium
ATACACAAGCAGACCCGCCTGACCCCTGAGGAATGGAAAAAGGTGAAAATGCACCCTGTGGAAGGGCACGAAATACTCGGCGATAATAATTGTGATCCCTGGATTCGAAAGGTGGCCCTGGAGCACCATATCCGTTTTGACAGGACAGGATATCCCAGGGTGGGAGCGGATTATGAAATACAGGAGGGTTCTCATATTGTACGGATAGCGGATACCTATGACGCTCTGACCACCACAAGGCCATACCGGGAGCAGCTGAGCCCCTATGAGGCTGTCAGGCTAATGCAGAATGGCAGGGGAGCTGAATTTGAACCGGGATTATTTGATATCTTCATGACTGTCCTCGGGAATATTCCTATCGGAAGTATTGTCAAACTGAATACCGGAGAGGTAGCGGTGGTGGTAGATATTAACGAACATGACGAGGATTCACCGGTGGTAAGGCTTATTCAGGATGAAGAAGGGTGCCGGGTAAACCTCGAGGTGCTGGTGGATCTGAGCGAAAGGGACCCTTCCACCGGCAACCCGGTCAGGCATATTGATTCGATCATGGACAGCCGGGTCCGGGAGGTGGATGTAGGAGCTTACCTTCCCGTCAGAGAACTATCCTTTACTCGTTGATTGGGTGGCATCCGCACCCTATATATTAATCGGTTTTCCTATCTGATCGATCCTTCCAAAAGCTGAACAGGTGAACGATACATCTTCCAGATTCGAGTGGATGATGAACTCAACGGTGTTCCCCTTTGCGGGGTTGCTGTTGCTTCTGGCCACTACGGTACCGCCGTCGGTGGCAATGCACCATCCATCCGGAGCGTATACATCCAGAACCGATTCTTCGGCGTCGATCAGCTTCAGGCAGTATATGCTTTCACTCTCAGCCCTTAACCTTACTCTGATGATGAAATTGCCGTCTTCCAGCGGACTGACATCCTTGCTTACACTGAAGGCGTAAGAGAGCGCCGGTGTGGCGGCAATAGCCATGATGAAAGCTGCCGCGAATATTGCCACAGCTGGTCTTTTGTTGCCCTTAATCATATTGTTGTCTCCCATTAAGATAAGGCATTCAGTTAATTTATATTCTAAGCAGAGGAAAAGCACTGCTCATCACTCTCAATTATACCATATCTGAGGCAGCTTTGTCGAGGGGGGCAGAATAATTTACCCCTGGATGGGAAGATATTATAGCCCGGAGAATGATCAAAGCGAGAATACGGATTATTAACTGTATGGAATATAATAACATACCGTATTTCAACAGTAAGGAACAAAGGTTGCAGATTGAATGGGAGATATGAGAATCAAGGTATTACTTATGATTGTAATGGTCATGGCCCCGGGCCCGGCATATGCGCTGGGAAACCGGGAAGACCGGATTGATACCCATATCGGAGCAGGGGTATCTCTTTATGCCCCCTTTCATATAAGAACGATCAGTGAAGGGTACAACCTGTATCTGGTTATGAGGCCTTCATACTCCAGGTATATGTATGATGAACTGGAAAAATTCAACCTGGGGATGGTAATCAACTCCTCAAGCCAGAAAATAAAGGATCAATATTCCTTTACAGATGTGGTTTTCCTGCTCAGGTACTATTTTAACAGGAAAATGGGCGGGAGTGGGTGGCAGAGCGGTTTTATCGGAGCGGGTGCGGGAATCGCTTCGGTTAATTGGGAATGGGCTGGTGTGGAGAGAAAAAAGAAGGATGCGGAATATATGCTTGAGGCCGGTTATGAGCTGGACCTGTGCAAGAACTATGACTGGTTCCCATTCGTTCTGATGTTCACCATGCAATACAGGATAATAGATATCAAACCTGTAAGTTATACCGGAACGGGGTTTGCCCTCAGTATATCTTACGGAGTACTGGAATAGAGTGCCGTTTCCGTCGGAAGGCTCAGATCTTCTTTCTGGCACAATATTTTCATAACAATTGAATCTCGCTTCCGCTGAAGGTATAATACCTGAGGTCTTCAGGCCCCGTAATAAAAGGAGTTGCCCCGTTGAAGAAGATCCTTATCGTGGATGATGAAGTTCACCTGGTTAAGATCCTGGAATTCACCCTCCAGCATGCCGGGTTCGAAGTAATCTCCTGCCACAACGGACACGAGGCAGTGGAGATGATAATATCGGAGAAACCGGACCTGGCTATACTTGACCTGATGCTACCCGGACTGGATGGTTTCGAGGTTTGCAGGCGGATCAAGGGTGATGAGAGGGTATCCGCAATACCGGTAATAATGCTTTCGGCGAGGGATTACTCCGAGGAGGGGCTTGAAGGTTCGCTGCCGGCCGAATCATTGATGAGAAAACCGTTCAATACGGATAAACTTATCCAGACTATACGGGAGCTCACCGGCTGATTACGGTAATAGATAGACCGCGTGGTTTCAGATGAGTATACGGCCAGGTCAGGATGGCTGAAGAAATATGCCGTTTTCGTTCTTTTTGCCTGATTCCCCTGATTTATCCACTTCATCCTTATCGCTTCTGAGCGCATTTCTCTTCTTCTCGATCATTACGCCCAGCTCCTTCTGCAGTTCCTCTGATTTTCCGGATTCGCTCAGCCGGGTGAAGAGCTCCAGCTGCTGGAGTTCCTCAGCTTCCTTCATCCTCAGGCTGGATAGCATGACATTATAGGAGGAGGATATTACCGCGAATCCTTCACTTGGGTCAATCCCGGCCCTCTCCGGCAGCATGCCATCAGATATCTCGCTCATTGATTTACCTATCCTGCCGATATTGGAAAAAACTCTGTTGATGATTATCCTGTTGAGCAGAAAGAGGGATGCTATGATTACTGCAACCAGGCCGAATGTATTCATCAGCAGTTGGCTTTTCAGCTTTTCAACTACCGGTGAGAGTTGAGGTATCTGCCGAGCGACAGCTGAACCGCTGGATATAAATGCGAAATAAAAGGATATCCCGAAAGCGGCGGCAACTACCAGTGTGCTCATCGCGATAAGAATAAGTATTCGCTTCCTCAGATCTGTTACGGTCGAATCGGTAACGCTCTTTGCAGAGGGGGTGTATCTGTAGTTTGACATGGTAAACTCCCCAGAAGAAAAAAATGTTTGTTTATTAGTGGATATCAATAATTATGCCATTATTGGCCTGAATCGCCTGAATGGAAGTATTTCAGTGCGGTTTCGAATTCGGAGGTGTCTATAACTGTATTCTTGCAGGGCCCCTTGGGCCGTTTGTTGGGGATACCTATTACCGGGATTTCGCCGGACACAAACTGGATGCCCGACAGGAGGTCCCTCTCGCAGGCCACCGCAATAATCGCACGTGGAGAGGTTTTTACCACCAGTTTTCTTGCCGCCGAGCCCCCGGCGGTGGAATAATACTCCACATCTGTGTACTGTTCACATTTTTCCTTTATCTCTTTCATTATCTCCCTGTCCAGGCACCTGGGGAGAAGGACCAGCAGGTTGCCGCTCCGGTCGGGATTGAAGGCAAGGCTGTTGTTAACCTGTATGAAGGAATGACCCAGCCGGTCACCGGAAATCCCAAGAAATGATGCCAGTTTAATGACATAGGGAAGCAGGAAGAACAGAAGCCTGTTCTTTCGGTCCAGGCATATTTTGAGATATCTCCTGCGGTAGACAACTTTAAGGGCCAGAATGAGATACCATATAATAAGTGCCAGCGCGGAGATTATTACCGCGGCTGTAATGACAGCCGCCCAGACAGAGCCGAAAAGCTTGAACCGTGGAAGCACCAGATAGAGAAGGAGCAGTGAGAGAAGGACCAGTCCGGCCAGAATAAGTGAGGCCAGAAGAAGGAATGTCCGTCTTCCCTCATTGATCTCTTCATCCACCGGTTCTCCGTTCCAGTCGAGCCACTGGTCTCCCAGCACGCGCCTGTCCTTTTTGTCCCCGCTCTCTGATCTTTTCTCTTTCTTCATGCTTATTCACTGTTCCACGGCTATTAACCGAATTCCTGACAGAGCAACTATCTGTTTGAATCTATCCCAATAACGTGTACTATTCAACAGTAAATACTGCAAAGGGCTCCGGCCTGGCAGAACAAACTGAACGGTCTGCGCTCTGGCTTGATCCGGTATACCGGCGGGAAATCCCGGTTCTCTAAGGCGGAAAAGAGTATGAAGGTTAAACTGATATTATTAATGGGTATTGTTTCAGTTTCTTTTGCCGCTTCCTTTATCCGGCTTGCCGATGCCGCGCCGGCTGCAGTGGCGGCCCTGAGGCTGATATTCGCTTCAGCGGTACTGCTGCCCCTGCTCTTTTTCTCAACGAAACTCAGAGAGGAGATAAGATCACTCACTCAGCGGGATCTTCTGATGATGCTCCTCTCAGCATTTTTCCTGGCGATGCATTTCATAGCATGGATAACCTCTCTCTATTTCACCAGCATAGCCAGCAGCGTGGTTCTGGTGACCCTATCTCCCGTTTTTATAACGGTATATTCTGTATTGATTTTCAGAGACAGAATGGACTGGCGGTTCTGGCTGGGATTAACGGTTGCCCTGTTGGGGTGCCTGATTCTGGGAAGCGGTGACCTGAAGGGTGGAGGATGGAATATCAGGGGTGATATGCTGGCCCTGGCCGGAGCTGTAGCGGTGGCAGGTTATTTCCTGGTGGGAAGCCGCCTCAGGGCAAGGATATCACTGCTTGCCTATATATTACCCGTATATTCATTCACCGCGGTCTTCCTTGTCATTTTCGCCTTACTTTCCGGCACTGATCTCCTGGGGGCGGGAGGAAAAACATATTTATACTGTTTCCTGATGGCTGTTATCTGCCAGCTGCTGGGCCATTCCTCATTCAACTGGGCACTGAAGAGGCTCAAGGCATCCATTGCCACCATAGCGATAATAGGAGAACCGGTGGGGGCGTCGATAATTGCCTTCTTTCTGCTCGGTGAAGTTCCAACCGGGAGCGAAGCACTGGGAGGGGGTATTATCCTGGCCGGGATTATAATAATACTGCGGAAGAGCAGAACCGCTCTGAGAAGGTAGAGACTCTACCTCCCTATCGCTTACCGGCCTTTTCCTTTAATTTTACGGCGCGTTCAAGGTAACTTTCATCACCCTTCCAGGTCCGTATGAATTCTGATAGGATTGAATCTGCTTTATCCTTTTCAGAGATTTCAAGGTATGCCGCCCCCAGATAGTAGAGGAACAGGCCCGGATCATCCATCATATCCACCGCCTTTTCCAGTTCGGCGGCCGCCTTGTCCGGTTTATCCATATTGAGCAGCACTATACCTATCTTGCCGGAGATATCAGGGCTTTCGGGATCACAGTCTCTGGCCCTGTTGAGGCTCCTGAGCGCTTCCTGCCAGTCATTCTGCTCCATCCTCAGGTTACCCAGTAGCGACCATGCCTGGCAGAGATTCTCATCGATATACAAAGCCTTCTGGGCGTAGTTTCTGGCTTTCTGGTAGTCCTGAAGCTTCATGGTAGTCAGTCCCAGATAAAGGTATATCTCTGCTGAGCTCAGGCCCAGTGAGTTAGCGTCCACCAGGGTTTTGAGGGCATCCGAGTACATACGGCGGTGATACATTATCTTTCCCAGAACGAAGAGCATCTCCTTGTCCACTGTATCCCGAAG
>WJIX01000002.1 GCA_014730075.1 bacterium
CTCGATGGCGTCGATCTGCTCTGTCACCCTCATGGTCCCCAGCTCCGCCGCCATCGCGGCGCTCACTCTTCCTCCCACCACCAGCGCGGTAAGAACCGGCCCCAGCTCCAGGGTCACGGCCTTGCCCACTACCGCCCCCAGGTATCTCAGCGGGACGAATCCCTGAAACTGATAGGCGGCCTGCACGGCGGTAACCGCCCCCACGAAAAGGGAGGTCACCAGCACCAGCGGGATAGAACCTATCCCGATCCTCTCCATCTGGAAGAAGAGCGACGGCAGGTTCCTGAAAAGCTCCCCGCTACGTTTAAACGCCCTTCCGGCAAGCAGGGTTATCCCTCCTACCTCTTCCAGAAAGGAGAGCACATATCTGCCCAGAATAACGAACATTGGCGAATAATCTCCTTAACTGTTTCGGCGCCAGGGCACAGCTCCCGGCGCTAATAACCGGCTTCCGGGGGTTCCTCAGCCCTGGTGTAGGAACGGAACCTGGTATACTGCTTTTCGAAATAGAGGTTTACAACTCCGGTGGGGCCGTTTCTCTGCTTGCCGATTATCACCTCCGCTTTCCCCTCCTTGTCCGGGTCATCCTGGTCGTAGACTTCCGGCCGGTAGAGGAACAGAACGAGGTCGGCATCCTGCTCGATCGCTCCCGACTCTCTGAGGTCGGAGAGCATGGGGCGCCGGTCGCCCCCCCTCGATTCTACCGCACGCGAGAGCTGGGAAAGGGCCACCACGGGGATATGAAGCTCCATGGCCAGCGCCTTCATCGACCTGGAGATCGAGGATATCTCCTGCTGCCGGTTCTCCGCCCGTGCGCTGGAGCGAAGAAGCTGCAGGTAATCCACAAATACTACCGCCAGGTCGTGCTCGGCCTTCAGCCTTCTCGCCTTGGCCCGCATATCCAGGGCGGTAATTGCCGGGGTGTCATCGATAAATATATTCGCCTCCGAGAGTAGCCCGGCCGCGTTGGTAAGCTTCTCGATATCCTTGGCCGAGGTGAGCCCCTTTCGGACCTTCTGCGAGTTGACCTGCCCCTCAGAGCAGAGCAGCCTCTGCACCAGAAGCTCCTTGGACATCTCCAGGGAGAAAACCGCCACCGGCTTCTTCTCCACCAGCCCGATATGCTGCGCGATATTAAGTGCCAGGCTTGTTTTACCCATGGAAGGACGCCCAGCGATCACTATCATTTCTCCCTCATGGAACCCCGCGGTCAGCTTATCCAGGTCCTGGAACCCGCTGGGGATCCCGGTCACGCTCTCCCTGGTTTCATGGATCCTCTGAATCTCTTCAAAGTGCTCTTTCAGGACATCCTCGATATGGAAGAACCCCTGGCTTATCCTTGCCTCCGATACCCGGAATACCCGCTGCTCCGCGTTATCCAGGATGGTGTTGGCATCCTCCTCGCCCCGATAGCACTCTCCCGCAATCTGGGAGGTGACCTTTATCAGCTCCCGGAGTATGAACTTCTCCATCACTATCCTGGCGTAATATTCTATATTGGCAGCGGAGGGGACAGAGTCGACGATGTCGGTAATCGCCGTCATTCCCCCCACCGTCTCCACATCATTGGTCTTGTCCAGCTCCTCGGAGAGGGTCATCACGTCTATCGGCTCATGGCGGGTAAACAGCGCTACCATGGCTCGGAACAGCCTTCCGTGAGCGGGGTTGTAGAAGGCATCCATATTTATCATTTCCACGGCACGGGAGGCAGCTTCCGGTTCCAGCATCATCCCGCCCAGCACCGCTCTTTCCGCTTCCGGAGAATGGGGTGGCACCCTTCCCTTATCAACCTTCTCTTCAATCCTCTTTTCCACGTCAACCTCCATTCCGTCCGGTAGAACCGAACAGCTCTCTACTCCCTGCTGCTTTCATATATGGCCCTGAGCATCTTCATATCCTCCCAGGCCGGCCTCTTGAAGTTGGGGTTCCTCAGAAGCGCCGCCGGGTGATAGGTGGCTATCAGCTTGATCCCGTTGTAATAGTGCAGCTTCTGTCTCATCTTTCCCAGCGAACTTTTTGTCCTCAGCAGGGTCTGGGCCGCTACCCTCCCAAGTGCGCAGATCAGCTCAGGCTGCATCAGCTCGAGCTGCCTCTGCAGGTAGGGCTCGCACGCCGCCACCTCATTCTCCAGGGGATCCCGGTTATTGGGAGGGCGGCATTTGAGAATATTCGCGATATAGATCTGGTCCCTGGTAAAATCTATGGCCTCCAGTATCTTGTCCAGCAGCTTCCCTGCCCTTCCCACAAAGGGTATACCGCTGAGGTCTTCTTCACGGCCGGGGGCCTCTCCCACGAAAACCACACCCGCTCCGGGGTCACCCGCGCCGAATACCGTATTGGTCCTGCTGCTGTTCAGGGCGCACTGCCGGCACTGGCTGACCCTGGCGGCCAGGGTTTCCATATCATATTCTGAGAGGTCCACACTGCCGGCTGCTTCGCCCTGCCCCCCGAACAGCCCGTCCTGCGTCGCCTTTTCGCTGTTATATACTATACCTTTTCCTATACTCCGGATATTAACTCCTTCTTTCTTCTTCTGACCGGTCTCGGCCTTCTTCTCCGGCGGGGCCGGCTTCTTCTTTTTCACGGCGGGCCCGGGTTCGGGCTCTTGCGTCCGGGATGCCTTCCGCTCTTCCCGGACCTCTTCTTCGCCGGCGCCGCACCGGAACAGAAGCTGGTTTCCCCCCGCAGCCCGGCAGCACAGATACCTTCTTATGGCATCCTTCCGTTCATTCACCGGGGCTCTTCTCTGCAAGCTGCTCAAGGATAATGCCGGCTGCCTCTTCCTTGCTGATCAACGGGGTGGAGAGAACCTTTCCGGCGGAGCCGAATATGCTTATCCTGTTGGTGGGAACCGAGAATCCGGTCTGACCACCAATCAGATTCATTACCAGCAGGTCACAGTTCTTCTCTTCAAGCTTCTTCATCGCCGCTTTCTCGTCCTCTGATTCTTCCAGGGCGAATCCTACTGTTATCTTATCCTTTCCCTTCATCTCACCCGCCAGCTTGAGTATATCATCTGTCTTCTTCAGCTCCAGCTTCAATCTCTCACTCTCACGCCTGATTTTACCTTCCCCCTGAGAAACGGGGGTGTAATCGGATACAGCAGCGGTCATTATAAGTATATCATTTTCCCGAAAGAGCTCCAGGACCGCCTTCTTCATATCCATGGCGCTTTGAGCGTGGACCGCCCGGTCTGTCTCTGGAAGCGGGATATCCACCGCGCCGTGCACCAGGGTCACCCGGGCCCCCATCAGGGCGGCACTTCTGGCTATGGCGAAACCCATCCTTCCGCTTGACCTGTTAGTCAAATACCTGACACTGTCGATCATCTCCTCGGTACGGCCGGCGGTTACCAGTATTCTCCTGCCTGACAGCAGGCCCTCTCCCCGGAAAGATCTCTCCAGGGCCTCAGCGATCTCTTCCGGCTCGGCCATCCTGCCAGTTCCGGCGTCCCCGCAGGCCAGCTCTCCGGTCCCGGGCTGAACGATCATGCAGCCGTCGGATGCCAGAAGCTCCAGGTTCCGCCTGGTTGCCCGGTTCAGCCACATCCCCTCATTCATCGCCGGGGCAAGCATCACCGGGCAGCGGGCCGCGCAGATCACCGCGCTGGCCAGATCGCCTGCCATCCCGGCGGCTATCCTGCCTATAAAATCAGCGGTGGCCGGAGCCACCACTATCCTCTCCGCCCACTCTGCCAGCTCAATATGTATTACGGTTGGATCTTCCCTCTGGGGAAATAGAGATACCGCTGCCGGATTCCCGGTCAGCGTCTTGAATGTCAGGGGTGTAACGAACCTGGTGGCCGCTTCGGTCATGATCACCCTCACACTGGCACCCCGCCTTGTCAGTATCCGGCTCAGGTACGCCGACTTGTATACAGAAATGCCACCCGAGGCGATCAGAACTATTCTCCGTCCCGCTACCCCCTTTCCCTCTCTATTCTTCCTCCTTCGATTTCTCATATTTGAACTTAACCTTACCTTCGGCTACCCGCCTCAGCGCTATGGTAGTAGGTTTCTCATCAACTTCCTCGCCGGAGAGCCTGATAATGGTGTTAACCCTGGCCGCTTCCTTGGAAACAACCATTATTCCCTCATAGCGGTTATTGATCCTGTCCAGCATCTGCTCCATCAGTTTTACATCCATACATGCACCTCGAAACACCTGGAAAACATCTTAAAGTCATATAATTTACCAATCCAGTAGAGTAGTAATAATTAATAAATTTATCGCTCTTTATCAACAGATTTTATCATTTTAATTCGGCTGCTTCGCGCCATCTCGGACCTGATTATCCCCCTTACCCTCTCCACCGCATCCTCCAGCCGGTCATTGATGACCACATAATCGTAGTTACTCCAGTGGCGGAGCTCACTGATGGCGTTATCCAGGCGTCTTCTGATGTCGCCCTCCCGGTCAGTCTTCCTCCCCCGCAGCCTCTGCTCCAGGGCCTCCAGGGAGGGGGGGACCACCATTATCAGAACCGAACGGGGGAGCTTCCCTTTGACCGATTCGCCTCCCTTGATATCTATCTCCAGAAGAAGGTTCCAGCCTTGCTCCAGGTTTGTGCTGACATATTCGATCCCGGTACCGTAGAGATTCCCGTAAACCTCAGCCCACTCAATCAGGGAACCGTCTTCGATAAGGCCCCGGAACCTGCCCTCGCTCACGAAGAAGTAATTCTCTCCCTCCTTCTCCCCTTCCCGGGGAGGCCGGGTAGTGTACGATATTGACCGCCTCATATTTTCAAACAGCCTCAGGACCCGGTCCGCTATGGTGGACTTCCCCACTCCGGATGGCCCCGAAATCACGGTAACGAATGGTTCGGTGGAATCAATAATCGCAATACCTCCGCATGCTACTGCTTGTCTTCGAGCCTCTGGATGAGGGTTTCCACTCCCACCGCCGAGAGTATAACCTGGTCGGAGGTGGTAATCACCAGGGACCTGGTCTTTCTGCCCTGTGTCAGGTCTATCAATTTCTTTCTCCCCGCCATCTCCTCCTTGTACCTTCTGACCGGCGAGGATTTATAAGGGGTTATGATCACGATTTTGTCTACGTGAATCACGCTGCCGAACCCGATATTCAGTAATTTCTTTCCGTACCTTTCCCCGTTATCGCTCTCATGCTCCATTTTCTCTCTCCCCGCGGGGGCCGGGCGGTGCCACACTGCCATTATTCCAGGTTGGCCGCCTGCTCCCTGATCTTCTCTATGCTCTCCTTGATATTAAGACACTGGTTGATTACAGCGATATCGGAGGCTTTGCTCCCCAGGGTATTGGCCTCCCGGTGAATCTCCTGGAGTATGAATTTGAGTTTCTTGGCAGCCTCTTCATTCTCCCCTATTTCCTTTTCGAACTGCCGTATATGCGAGTTCATCCTGGTCAGCTCCTCCGAGAAATCGAGCTTCTCCGCCATAACCGCCACCTCATTGAGCCAGCGGGTCTCATCCACCTCGGTATTCCTGAGAAGCTCCTCCACTCTCTTTTTGGCCTCCTCGAAATAGTTCTCCGCAGCTCCCGGGGCCTTCTTTTCGATCTCGCTCACGAAGCTTTTTACATTTTCCATCCTCTTGAGGATATCATCCCGGAGCTCTTCCCCCTCACGCACTCTCATCTGGACACACTGCTCCAGCGCCTCCTTCAGGGCCTGGTTGAGCGCCCCGGAGATCTCATCGATCTCCAGCTCCGCGTCGGTCTCTATGATCGCCTCCGGGACTTCCAGCAGGGAGCTCATATTCACGGTACCCGGGATATTATTCTGCCTGCTGAACTCTACCAGCTCATCGTAAAGCTTCTTCAGGTATGCCCGGTTAAGACCGATATGCCTCGCCCGGTATTCCGAATCGAAGGAGACTACGGTATTCACACTCCCCCTCCTGATATACTTTCTTATCTCCTTCTCCACGTCGTGCTGCAGCGCCTTGATCTCCTGGGGAAGCCTGGTGGAGAAATTGATGAAACGGTGATTAACGGTACGGACCTCCACTATGATCGACCCGTTCTTGAAAGAGGCCTCTCCCTTTCCGTAGCCTGTCATGCTTCTAACCATCAGATCCTCCAGGTCTTCTGAATGCGGCGCCGGAGCCTACCTGCTGCGATCACAACGGTTCCATATTAATCCGAAACGGCGCAATATGTAAAGCCAATTAATGGCGCCGCTTCAGCTTCCGGTCCCATAATAATTTGACTTGAACAGCCCCAGATTCTATCATCATCAGCATATGAACAGCATGACCGCATACGTTCTGGGCCGGCGCCTCGATTCCCTTCTGGCGGGAAGCTCCATAGAGCAAATACGCGAATACCCATGCCTGCTCAGCTTTACCCTATCAGAAGCCCCCTTCAGGTTTATGAAGATATTCAGGGTGGGTGTCCGGTCCGCGCTTGTCTTGACCGATTCGCCCCCGCCCCCGTCATCGTACTCCATACCGATATTCAAGCAGGCCTGGGGGGGGATGATAACCGGTGCCGGGTCCCTTGGAATAGACCGTATAATCGTTCTCAGGACAAGGGAAGAGAGCGGCTGGGAAAGTGCAACGCCTTATATCTTCCGGCTCGATTTTATTACCCCGGCAGCCCCGGTATCGCTCTTTGGCGCCGGGAGCGGGCAGCTGGTCGCGGTATCCGGCAGTATCAGCGGGCGGAAAAGCCTGGAGCCTGATTCCAGGCCCCGGTCGGCACCCTATTCACTCCTGGCCCTGCCTGAAAAAGCGCCAGAATCCATGGCCGGCGGAAAGGCACTTATTGGGCTGGTAGAGGGGCTGGACCCTGTGGCGGCGGAAGTTATATCAGCTCACTGCGGGACTGACCGGAAGGCCCTGTGGGAATACCTCCGCGGGCTCTTGCCCGCCCTGCATAGCCAGGAGGGGCAGTGGTATCTTTACCGCTACCGGAAGAGAACTGTTATTTATCCTGTTCCCCTCCCCTTTCCGGAGCCGCCCCTTGAAACCGGCAGCTATAGGCGCGTCATGGAAAAGCATTTTGATGAAACTGTTTATCCAGAATTCATAGATCTTCTAAGAAAAAGGGCCGGGAGCAATATCCGGAGCAGGGCGAAGAAACTCAGGCGCCTGATCAGGAACCTGGACCGGGAC
>WJIX01000030.1 GCA_014730075.1 bacterium
CGCACCATGCAGGGCGAAGAACTCCACACTGCCCATATCCATCGCCGCTTCTCTCGCTCCTTCTTTGGCAAAGAGCGTGAACCCGATATCTCTTCCATCAGGGTTCGCCGAAAAGCCGGCTGGATCGAGCACTCCGTTGGCGACAGCCACGTAGGTCTTATCAGCTGTCAGTGTTACCGGTATGGTGGCAAGGATATCGCCAGGGCCGGTACTGGTCCCCGGGGCCACTCCTATCGCAAGCTCTACATTGGCCGGAACGTCCAGATAGGGAGTAGCTTCCCTGAACCCGAAGTCGTCCTTGAACATCTCGCCATTCACATAGATGTCCACTACCTCCGCCGCAGGGTCCGCGGCGTTGTGGATCACCTGGAGGCGGGCTGTCTCAGGCTTGGGAGGTTCCGGAACGGTACCTACCAGCCTAATCTGTCCCCTGATCTCTCCTGATACATAATCTCCCACGCCTGTGTTATCACCATCTTCTCCGTCGTCAGTATGAACGTTGACATAAGCTTCTCCTGCAGCCATGGCTTCTACCAGGGCCGAAAGAGGCTGACCGGCCAGCGGCCCTATAAGGTCCTCTTCAGTAATGACACCGCCTTTGAAGACGACTCTGTCAAGTCCCATCCCCGGCGGGTCTGGACCATAAATAGTGGCTACCGGAGGCCCATTCTCATCCTTCCCCCCCAGATGGATATGTGCCACCGTAAGGTTGGTTATTCTCCAGAGATACATCATGAAATCAATTTCAGTGTACTCATCGTTAACCTGGGCGAGGAATGCACCCCTGGCGGGGGTCCGGTGTTCCGGAATAACATGCCAGCCTGACATCAGCGCGTAGAAGAAATGAAAGGTTGGCCGTCGCCAGCCCATCACCGTTCTTTCGCTGCTGTCGAAAGAAATCCCGCTTTCTCTCTGTTGGAACAATTCCTGAATCTCTTCGATGGTCGGCTCCTGGTCGACCCTGTCTGCCCAGTTACGCTCGAGAGGCGTAAACCGGGGATCATCTTTCATCATGTATTCCTGGGCTGACGCCGCAGAAAACATTAATGAAACTGTCAGCAATATCAGTACTAGTCTAGTTTTCATCTTTCCCTCCTGTTCTGATTATGCTGTAGTACCCTCTCTACTGATTTATAATCGCAATTATAGTTAGCATCTCGGAATGCAGCATTGGATGTGTTCATCGTGTTGAAATCTTCCTCAGTTATGCCTATCGCGATTTTCATATTTAATAGTTTACTAAAAACAGAGGCATCTGAAAACTCGGTGAAGTACCTGTTTTGTAGGGAATAATTACTAGTGCTTTGTGCCTATTTTCAGCCCTTAATTATAATACCACAAATTCAGATATTTTGCACTAACTAATTATCAAGCAATTAAATATCAATTCCTTACATAAGCACGCGAACACCTTTTCCCCGATGGAGCCGTATTTTTGCTACTGGTAATTTTATTTATCCCTACCCGTAATTCTACCAGTAGTAAAATGTCTGTTGATTACATAGAATTAAATAGAGATGATAAATCAGTCCTTTGGTTCCCTTGACTACAGGGAGAGGCCATGAACAGACGAAGAGTAATAATAGCCGACTGCAGCCAGAACCTCCTTGAGGGAATAAGGGGACTGCTGCGAACTGTATTCGATTCTGTTGTAATGGTTGCCGACCTTGACTCCCTTCTGGATGCCGCCTCAAGAATGAAAGCTGACCTGGTAGTGCTGGACCTCTCGCTGGGTACCAACCGGTGCGGGGAGGCGGTAAAAGCTGTGAAGAAGTCATTTCCCGGGATTAAGGTTCTGGTAATGAGCCTGCATGATGAACAGGGAGCTGTCCAGGCGGCGGTTTCAGCCGGTGCTGACGGGTTTGTGCTTAAAAGATCGGCGGCCAGCGACCTGCTGCCCGCCGTTGAGAAAATCCTCGCCGGCAAAACATTCTTTTCCGTAAATCAGGATAATTGAATCAGGATCAGATCGATATGATGCCATGCTTGATGGCGTAATGTATCAGCTCGGCGCTGGTACCCAGGTTAAGCTCCTCCATCATTTTGTACTTGTGAAATTCCACCGTCCGGGCCGATATGTTCAGTTTGTCGGCCACTTCCTTGCTGGAGAACCCTTCGGCCAGCAGCTGAAGGACTTCCCTCTGCCTGGGAGTGAGCTTGGCATGTATGTCTCCGGGCCTTATTCCCCTGCCGTCACGGTACGATTTGATAAGATCTCCTGCTATCATTGGGGTAACAAAGGTTCTTCCTCTGATTGCCTCCCTTATTGCCGAGAAAAGCTCGTCTGCGGCTGCCTGCTTCATCACATAGGCGGAAGCTCCCACTTCAAACCCCCTGGTAGCATAAGTAACGTCGCCGTGCATAGTAAGAAGGATCACTTTAACATCGGGATCTATCTTCTTGATCTGGACTGTGGCCTCTATACCGTTAAGCTCGGGCATCGATATATCGGTGACCACGATATCAGGCCGGTGCTGATGAACCTTCTCTATCAGGTCTCTCCCGTTTTCTGCCATCCCGATTATCTCAAAATGCTCCTCCAGGAGGTTCTTAAGCCCCTCCAGGAAGATCCTGTGGTCATCTGCAAGAAGTATTCTGGTCTCTTCCATCCATATCTCCGGTTCAGGTCAAACCATTCACAGCTTCTTCAATTATATATTAACCTCCAGGGTAATTTCAGTACCCTTCCCAGGTTCTGAGCATATACTGATATCTCCGTCTATCAGAGCGGCCCTCTCTCTCATCCCAGCCAGGCCAAGCCGTTTGCCGGCTTTCACCGCTTTCAGATCGAATCCCCTGCCGTCATCCCTTACCGAAATCCGCAGGCTCCCCTGCTGCAAACCCAGTTCCAGCCATATTCTGCTTGCTCCCGCGTGTTTTGCTGCATTATTGAGGCTCTCCTGGACTACCCTGTAGATATTCAGGGCTGTTTCCTGTGGTAACACTTCAGGGATCTCGCCGAAGTTCAGCTCCACCGGAATCCCCTCCCTGCCTTTGAACCCCTCGCATAGCGATTCCAAAGCATGCCTCAGCCCGAGGTCTTCCAGGATACGGGGATGAAGCTGCCTGGCTATATCATGGACTTCCTCCGAGAGCTTCGAAATCTCATTCTTTATCCTATCCAGCCCACTTCTGATGTTCTCATTTTCGACCACGTTGAGTTCCATCCCCGCGGCAAGCATCGATACCATTGCCAGACGCTGGCTGAAGCTGTCGTGCAGTTCGCGGGCCAGGTGCCGCCTGGTATCCTCACGGGCTGAAATAAGCTTCCGGGCCAGGGCCTGGTATTCTTCCCCGCTCTCTTTCAGCTGCTTCTCTCTAATCCGAAGCTCCTCCTCGGCCTTCTTCCCCCTGGTAATATTAGCGTGGGTTATTACCGCTCCTCCCTCAGCTCTCTTCAGCGGGACCACATTCATCGCGAACCAGCGTTCCTCGGTGGGCGAGGAACAGGGATACTCCATCTCGAAAATCTCCACTTTCCTCCTCAGCACACTCTCAATACCCTCCAGTGCCCTGGTGGCGAACTCGCTGTCATCTCCACTTACTGAGCGGCAGACCTCAAGATAATTTATACCGTGTGATACCGTAAGGGAAACGCCTGTACTATTCTCCCGGGCGAATTTTTTCCAGGCTTCATTCACCGCTATTATCTTCCCCTCTCTATCGACGACAGCAACATGCTCGTTAAGAGAGTTCAGAACGGCGGTAAAAAAGACCTCTGCGTCAGTTTTCCCTTTCTCTTCAGCTGAGAGCTGCTCGCTGCCGCTGCTGCTTATATTATCGAACATTACCAGACACCCCTGCAAATAGACTGAACACTGGTTATCAACATAATCTGATAACTAAATCCCCACATCCTTCAATTATATCATTTTCAGGTTATTTACTCAATCCTGTACGGGATAATTTGGGGGAAAATATAACCGGCGTTAAGCCCCGCTCCATATATAACAGGCCACTTAATCTTATCAGACCGGGCGTTCTTTCTCCGGCCCCTCGCCACCCTCGTAGTATTCGCTGTAAATCCTGGTTGTAGGGTATGCAAAACTTATATCATCATGAACTGCAAACTGGCTAAGGATATCCTCCCAGATATCCTGTTCGGTCCCCCTCCGCTTTCTCGGCTCGCAGAGGTAGCGGATGGTCAGCATCACGCCGCTTCCCTTAACCGAAGTGTATACGGTAGGAGTAAGCGCTCTATATATAATCAAATACCTCCGGGCGGCCGCCTTTACCCGCTCCTCGGCTGATCTGCTCAAGTGCTCGCTGTGTTTTTCCCCTATCCCCATAAGTATCTTCTTGGCCTTCTTCCAGTCGCTCTCGAAAGTTACAAGCACCGGGATCTCGTTCCATATGTACTGGAATCCCTTGCTGTAGTTGGCCTGCATCTCGGTGAATATCTTTCCGTTCGGAATATGTATGATCCTCCCGGTACTCTGGTCGGCATCCACCCAGTTTCTTATCTCCGCCAGGGTGAACTGGAACACCCGTTGATCGATTACATCCCCGGCATGTTTTCCTATCTGTATCCTGTCACCCAGCTCGAACGGTTTTCTCCAGAGGATGAACAGCCAGGCAGCCAGGTTCATGATCGGATCTCTAAGAGCAATGGCAAGACCAGCAGATAGCAGGCCCAGGTAGGTCACCAGGGAGTGCAGCCCCGAGATCCAGACCCTGCCTACCGTAATAAACCCTATGATAACAGCAATATAACCGGATGATTTCTGCCAGCGGTACCTGTTCCGCAGGTCCTCGGTCTTCTTGAAAGCTGTTTTCACAGTTATCGTTCTGAGGACCCAGATAATCAGTATAGCTATAACTGAATAGAGTATCTTGGCCTGAGTGGCAGCGCCAATGCCAATCCATTGCTCTATCCAGCCTGTTATATTTTCCAAATCAGTAACCTCCCGGGTATAAACCCTGAATATCAGGATAACGCAGTCGGAAGGGATTATCCATGAATATTATTGATTGTCTTGATTATTATCGCATATTTCAGGACTTTTCTGCCATCCGTGTCCAGAACCGGGCTTGAAGCCCGTCCCGGCTCTTTAGTATACTCTTCGGGGTAAATTATCCAGGGTCATATTGATATTTTCCCGGACCTGGGCAAGATAGAATTGCCCCTTCGGTATAACTGTATGGCTGGCAATACCTTTCCAATCTCAAGCAACTCTTCGCCCATTCTCTTCTGCAGGCATCATTATTGCAATAATAAATTTCCGGGATCTCTATTATCTCAGCAGGGAGAATATAATGTTTAATAATTTGAAGTTAGCTGTATTTTTCATTGCTGGCATGCTGGTAATATCCGTGCCGGCACTGCATGCGGAATGGTCGGATAACGGCATCCCGCTCGGAAATGCCAGCGGGGCCCAGGACAGCCCCCGTATAGCTGCCGACAGCACCGGTGGCGCGGTGGTTACCTGGAGAGACTCGCGGGCAACGGTCAATACCGATATCTATGCCCAGGGTGTGGACGATGAGGGTACAATCAGGTGGTACCCGCAGGGTATGCCGGCCTGCACGGCCACAAACTCGCAATCCACGCCTCGGATAGTGGCTGACGGCGCGGGTGGAACCATAATCGTATGGCAGGATAACCGGTCCGGCGGGACCCTGGATATCTATGCCCAGAAACTCAGCATGATCGGTTATATACAGTGGGGAACAAACGGTGTGGCCATCTGCACCGGACAGCCAAACCTCAACCTGGGAGCTGTTGTATCTGACGGAGCCGGAGGCGCAATAATTACCTGGCAGGACCGTAGAAACTATTACAACGATATCTTCGCTCAGAGAATCGCCTCCAACGGAAGCGTGATGTGGGGCAGCGGGGGAGTGCCTGTTTGCACCGAGAATATGCACCAGCAGAATCCGGTAATGGCACCGGATGGCAGCAGCGGGGCGATCATCGCCTGGGAGGACAGACGTGACGGCGGATACGACATTTACGCCCAGAGAATAGACTCTGGGGGAACTGCCCAGTGGACCGCCGGCGGAGAGGTTATCTGCGACAGCGGCGAAAACCAGATGACCCCCCGGATAGTACCTGACGGGTCCGGCGGAGCGGTAATAGCCTGGTCAGACCGCCGAAATACCATGGACTTTGATATATTCGCCCAGAGAATCAACGCGTCAGGCGAACTGCAGTGGGGCTTCGGCACTCCGGTATCTGCCTGGATGGGCGACCAGAAGGACTGCCAGCTGGTTCATATAGGCGGCGGGGAGACCGTAGTAACCTGGATAGATACAAGAAGCGGCACCTCTGATGATATCTACGCGCAGAAGATAAACGCAGCCGGCAGCTGCCAGTGGAGCTCCAACGGCGTTGTGGTCTGTGGTGAAGCTCAGGACCAGGCCAACCCCGCCATAGCCGGAAATGGCGCTGGCGGGACCTTCATAGCATGGGACGATGAGCGGGCCGGAACTGACGATATCAATATATACGCTCAGAACATCGACTCCGGGGGTAGCGCACTGTGGACTGCCGGCGGAGAGCTGATGTGCGGAAGCAGCGGCAACCAGCAGGATGTGGCGATCTGTGAGGACGGCCTGGGGGGGATCTTCCTGGCCTGGGCGGATAACAGAAGCGGAACAGTAAAAGCGTACGCTCACAGAGTAAATGCCAGCGGCTGCATCCCCACCGCAACCCTTCTTCAGGAATACGCCGCTGAGAGAAGAGATAACGGCGTCATGATTTCCTGGACCCTGTCGGAGATAGATCCGGAAGTGGAGTTTTCGATCCTCCGGGCCAGCGAACCGGATATGCAGTATCATCAGATCCCTGTTGAACGGTTGAGCCGGGATGGCATGTCGTTTTCATTTACTGATACCGACTGCCGGCCGGGCAGCGTCTACAGTTACCGGGTAAGCTACCATACCGGAACGGAAACCGGGCTGCTCTTCGAGTCCGGTCCGGTCAGTATACCTGAAGCTCCTACCAGCCTGTGCCAGAACATGCCGAACCCTTTCAACCCGGCAACAACCATAGAATTCACGCTCTCGTCCAGAACGCCGGTCCGCCTTGCTGTATTCGATGTCAGCGGGCGGATGATAAAGGTACTGGCCGAGGGGACTATGCCGGCCGGAGAGCATCAAGTGGTATGGCGGGGACAAGATGAGCAGGGAAATCAGGCCAGTTCGGGGGTCTATTTCTACCGGCTTAGAACCGGAGCCGAGACCCTGGTACGGAAGATGGTGCTTCTGCGGTGATAATCTCCAGAGAGAATCCAGAGAATCACCTGTACTGTATTAACCGGTGTCGATGAGCTTGTATTTCATATTCCCAAGCCCGAGACTATGAGCGAAATCTATCTGGGGAGCTCCGCTGACTGAGTTTACCTTGAGAAAAGCGTCATCCACTCCATAGGTCTTATTTACCAGGTCCAGGCTGGCCTTTTCCACGGCTACCAGGTCAGTGGATGCGAATACGCCTACATCTTCCATGAACGGTTTTCTGGCCCAGCCCGCGCAGTCGCAGTCTCTGGAGATATCGGCTGCCACATTTATGAACAGGGAATTTCTTCCGTAGCAGACAGCCCTGGCGTATTCAGCCAGCCGCTCCATGAATATGTTCTGGCTGGTGCTTCTCCAGGGAACATCGAAAACCTGGGTGGGACAGATGCTGATGCAGCTTCCGCACCCGATGCACTTCTCCGGGTCGATTTTGACCGGCCTGATGGTAATCGCCTCGCCGGGGCAGTTCCCCACGCACATCTCGCACCTGATGCATTTTGATCCGTCGTAGTTCGGCACCGCCGAGGCGTGAAGTGCCATCTTCCCGTGGACCGAGGCCATCCCCATCGATACATTCTTGATAGCCCCGCCGAAACCGGCCATCCCGTGCCCCTTGAAATGGCTCAGATATATGATAGTATCGTATTCGTTTATATTGGCTCCGGCATATACCTTCTGGTAGTGCTTCCCCTCAGCCGGGATCTCGATCTCACCCTCTGCATCGATAATGTCGATCGGCGCAAAGTCAAACCCATGCTTCCTGGCCAGCTGGATATGGGTATCCTTCTCATTCCGCCACTTGCTGACATACAGCACGTTGGTCTCGATAAGGGTGGCATCGAGCTTTCTGGCCAGTTCCTTAACCAGTTCAGGTTTGATGTAATACTTGTTACCCTCCTCCCCGAAGTGCATCTTTATCGCCACCTTCCCGCTTACACGGTCCTTGATCCTGTCGAAGACCCTCAGGATACCTTCCGAAGAGATATCCCCGGTGTAGAACACCTCTGATGCGGCATCTTTCCCGAATGTTATTCTCGGAAGAGCCATGGCGACTGCGAAAGAGCCGGTGGCTGCGATAAACTCACGGCGGGTAATTTTCTTTGTCATGGCAAGCCTCCTGGATTAAACCATGTAATAGTTTAATCAATTTAATCAGAAAAGATAAGGAAAATTCTTGCCCCGCTGACAATGACATTGGCTGGAATATTTAATTCCGGTAAATCTATAAAAACATTCTGGCTTATACCAGCTGTAATGAAATCACTTCAAAAGAACCATCTTCCTTGCCCGGAACAGCTCCGGGGTCTCAAGCCTGTAAAAGTAGATCCCGGAAGAAACGCGCTGTCCCTTATTATTAGTGCCATCCCAGACTGCCCGGTTTCTGCCCCCATCCACTACTTCATCCAGAAGAACCCTGATCATCTCTCCTGTGACGCTGTAAATTGAAAGTCTGACCTTCATCCTTCGCGGTATTTCAAAGCGGATCTCGGTGGAAGGATTGAAAGGATTGGGAACATTCTGAAACAGCATTGTCCTTGCGGTAACTTCAGGTGAATCATCCCCGGTTACAACCGGGATATCAAATACATAGAGGCCGAGAGATTCATCGGCGAGCATGCACACTCCACCGCTTATACCTATCCCCAGCGCTTGATCGCCAGTATCATAGTATCCGTACTCTTCCGGAGCTGAAGGGACTGATATATCAATAATCCTCAGCCCCTCATAACCGTCAGCCAGGTAGGCAAAGTCGTTTTTCAATTCAATCGCGTAAGATATTCCTTCGGTATCGTAATATCCTTCTTCAGAGAGCGACCCGGGGTCTGAGATATCTATCACCTGAAGACCGGTATTAGATCCGGAAGATCCAGGTGCCCGAGCTGTACCGGGTTGGAAGGATCTGCAATATTCAGTATCTCTAAGCTGCCTCCATTCCAGAAATAAGCAATATTACCATCCAATTCGGTTGTGTAGGAGGGTCCAGCAGACCATCTTGCCACCAGGCAGACATTATCACTGTCCCCGGAAACTCCAAATATCCGCTCCCCCCTCAGATACCTGGTTGGATTCTGTCATTAACCATTTAAACTCAGTTTCACTCATTTTGTCTATGGCAGCCTTATTCTCTTCTGATAATCCGCTTGAGCTGACCAGTATAAGGATAATACAGGCCAATATAACTGCGCTGCCCGGAATACGTAAAGCGCGCATATCTTCTCTTCCTTTTGAATTTCTTAGATTGTTGAGTCCTAAGCCTCTATGATTATAGCCGCTTGGCGCTGTAACTGTCAACTGAAATCTATGCTGTCCCTTACATTCTCGAAGTGCTCTGTTTCGTCAAACCGGCCACGGCAACCCTATTCTGCCCTCATCGCCCTCAGTCTCTTCAGGCAATCCTTCATTACTGACCTGCAGGCCCGGTCAGTCTCCTTTCTCAGCGCCACCTCCAGGTCCTCCAGGGCAACGGTATACTCGGCCTCAGCCAGCACCCCGGCAGCCTCTGCCCTGACTCCCGGGTCGGGGTCGCGTAGCATTCCCACCGCCCAGCGGAACCCGTTGCGGTGTCTGAGCTGGACCAGGGTCTGCATGGCGCTGATCCGGACACTGGGGCTGTCAGCAAAGAGGTTCCAGAAAAGCTCCTTCTCCAGAGCGTCATCGTGCATTATCTCGCGCTCTCCAACCTCCGGGCGAACTACATTGGAGCCGTATTCCACCATCTTTTCCCCGGCCGCCCATCGGGCCATCCGGGGGACCAGCCACCTCATGCCGGTAGTAGATTCGGGGTGCCCGGCGCAGGCGAACACTCTCCCCCTGCCAACCTCCTGCCCTGCCAGAAAGATTTTCCCCGGGGTCATCCCGGCCGGGACATCGGCCGAGCAGTGAACATCACTGATGAATGTAGCATACCTGTGAAGGGGGGTATCATCGGCCCCTTCAGCCGGAACCAGAAGAGGGCCGTCATGGTACTGGATATACCCGGGATTGCTGCCGGCCATCTCCGGGAACAGTTCCAGCCCCTCAGCGGCAAACCGGACCTCCACTACCGCGCTTCCGCGCTTATCATGCTCTATATCCACCGCCCCGGCTGAGATCAGCCGCAGGCAGGGGTAGTCCTTCGAGTCAGAGAGAAGGTAAGCCCCGGCGCATATACCTACCACACCCTTTCCCCTGTTTATTACATAATCGCTCACCGTATCACCAAGTGCCAGCCCCATGCTGTTATACTGGGTGCTTCCGCTTCCCCCCGGAAATACCAGCACATCCAGATCGCTCAGGCCACCTGATGCGATCCGGGCGGCAGTTATGGCAGACGGCTCTATCCCCGTATCTATTCTTAACGCCTCGATAGTCTCGACCACGCAGGTCGCGCTGGCTCCCCGGTTGCTGAAGACACCTACCTGAAGGAGATTGCTGCCTGTTCTTTCCGCGGTCTGCTCATTGTCTGCGCCGCAGCCGGGAAGAAACAGCATTATAGCCATCATCCACATCAGCGATCTGCTAATTCTATCTATCATTATCGTTTCCTTTCTCCGCTGTCATGGCCCTGATCAATTGCTTAATAACTTCTATTCTATTCATACCTGCCGTCAGGTACAAGAGCTGACTTAGAAATAGCCGAAAGGGCAGCGGGATGGATGAAATCGAACCATCTCAAAATATCATATTGGCCGGTTTTAACCGCCCGCTCCGGCCTGAGGGACAGTTACTCCCCAGACCTCCTTCAGGGTCTCTACGAAGAGCCGGTTCAGGGCTTCTATATCCGGTATCTCTTTCCTGTACGATACTGCCCTTTTTTCGTGACGCTCCAACTCCTCTCTTATAAAACTGTCAACCGCTTCTATTCTTTCCGTATATTCCGTCTCCGGCTCTTTAGATTTCATCTCTATCATACGCTCAATGGTCTTTCTAAGCTCGGCCGATTCAATGGCACCTTCGACCAGCTTGATGAACTCCATAGGAACAGATCCCCTGCCGCTCTCTATCCATCTTGCCGCCAGCAGCGGCCTCAGAACATAGAAATATTTCTTCAGTATTACCCTCTCCCCCTTCAGGTAATCGCTGTAGTTTCCGGCTGCCATATGAAGGTAATGATAGAACCCGGCCTTCTCCGAGAAAAATGCCGGAAGCATCTCCCTCATCCTGGCGGCCAGTGAGAACTGCTCCAGATATATGCAGGGGCTTGCAAGCCATTCCAGAAGTGGCGGGTTCGCCTTATAGAACAGAAAGAGAGCCTTGCGGATATCCCATCCCACCATGTCGAGTATACTGTTCTCTGACATCTCGATCACGTCAGGTTTTCTTTCCAGTTCAAGGGAGAGGTACCACCGGGGACGCCTTATGTATATGAACCTCACATCGTAATCGCTGTCGGCGGATGGAAATCCCCACGCCCGGCTGCCCGATTCCACTGCAAGGCAGATCTTAACATCCTCGCTCTTTTCTATCTCAATGAGTTTATTCCTAATTATCTCTTCGATATTTGCCCCTTTCCGCAGTTATTCATCCGGAATGGAAATACTTGCGGTTATATTATCAGAATCCTCAAACAGGGCAAGAGATTAAGCGGCCGCGGCAAGCCGGAAGAGAAATATTATCTTTGCACTGATAACGATTTATGTTAGAATAAAGCCAAACTCTTATTCTTTTTACATCCTTTTTTAGGGGGCGATTCTGATGAAATGTCGGTATCTCTTACTGCTGGTTTTCTCAGTGCTCTCAGCCGCCATGGTCATCAATCCGGCAGACGCGGCCGAGACCAACCTGTTCGAAGGGCCAATACTCTATTTGATGGATAACGGTCCTGAGTCAATTACCAGCAACGATTTCGATGGTGACGGCAATATCGACCTTGCTGTCGCAAACGAACATTCATGCAACATTGCAGTAATGCTTGGAAATGGGGACGGCTATTTCGGCACCGCGGTCTACTATAGCACGGGAAATAGCACTGACCCACGGTCCATTACCAGCGCCGACTTTGACGGCGACGGCAATATCGACCTGTTGACTGCAAACAACTCAACAGGCGATGTCGCTATTCTCCTGGGTAACGGTGACGGGACCTTCATATCCCCTTCATACTACCTTTCGGGGTATCATCCCAATTTTGTTATAAGCAGTGATTTCGACAGCGACTCCAATATGGACGTAGCCGTTTCAAACGGGGGCGAAAACGCGGTTGCAATCCTTCTGGGAAACGGGGACGGCAGTTTCGATGCCCCGGTCAGCTACAGCGCTGACAGTATTCCCCGATCAATTACTGCAGGTGATTTCGACTCCGATGGCAAACTTGACCTTGCAACAGGCAATTATGGTTCGGCAAACCTCTCCGTTCTTATGGGAAACGGTGATGGCACCTTCGATGCAGCGGTGAATTACAACGCGGATGATCAACCCCGCTCGATTACAAGCTGCGATCTAAACGGGGACGGGGAGCTTGACCTTGCCGTTGCAAACGGAGGGGCGGACAATATCTCTGTTCTCTCCGGAAACGGGGACGGAACTTTTGCGGCGGCTGTTAATTATCCCGCTGATGATTACCCGATTTCAGTTATCTGTGGAGATTTCAACATTGACGGCATCACGGACCTGGCAGCGGCAAACGCCTACACGCACACCGTTTCAATCCTTCTAGGATCAGGAGATGGCAGCTTCGAGATGGCGGTCAATTTCGGCTCCGACCTGAAGCCTCACGATCTGATCAGCAGCGATTTCAACGGTGACGGAGATCCAGATCTCGCCGTAGCGAATTTTGATGCAGACAATCTCTCCATTTTTATTAATATCTACGGGAAATTTATTCCGGATATTGTCTCCGTGGAGGATATTCCCAACGACCAGGGCGGGTACGTTTCACTCAACTGGGAACCCAGCGGGGATGACCTGGCGGACGAAGAGATCATAACTCATTATTCCATCTGGCGGGCGGTGGATAAGATGACCGTGAGCTCTTCCAGGTTCGAGGGTATGCCTCCGGCGGACCCGGCAGATATCGGAATAGATTTTGACGGCGCCGCCTACAGGATCGAGTACACTGCTGGCGGCAATTACTTCTGGGAGTGGGTAGCAAACCAGGTCGACTTCAACTTCCCCGGATACTCCTATTCTGTTCCCACCCGGTACGATTCAACCGGTTCTGACCAGGGTATGCATTACTTCCAGATCGTTGCCCATACCTATGATCAGTTTGTCTACTGGAAGTCCAGACCTGACAGCGGCTATTCGGTCGACAATCTGGCCCCCTGCATACCTTACTGTTTTACAGGGGAGTACAGGCCGGAGCCTGAAAGGCTGACCCTTTTCTGGCACCCCAATAACAATGACGCGGACCTTTACGGTTACCGCATCTACCGCGGCGAGGGAAAAGATTTCATTCCCCGTGAAGAAAACCTGATTGCCGCGACCACCGATACTATCGTCTCCGCCCTGCCCTATTATCCGGTTCAGCCGTGGTACTTCAAACTTGCCGCCGTGGACATCCACGGAAATGAGAGCAGGATGGCTGTCCTGGCTCCGACGGAAGTTCCGATAGCGACCCTGGTAACCAGCTCTTCGGCCACATGGGTCGCAGATGGAGTGAGGGTCAGCTGGGAAATTGGAGAGGGGGAGCTGAACCCCGATTACGATATCCTTCGGAAAGAAGAAGACAGGGACTTCGAGAGGATAGATTGCAACGTCATAGAGGATGAGAACGGTTTCTCCTTCGTGGATGAATCCGCTGAGCCGGGAAGAAGGTATACCTACCAGGTCGATCTGATCGATGGCGGCACCAGGCTTGCCTCATTCCAGGTCACGGTAAAAACTCCCGCGGCAAAATTCGCCCTGAAGCAGAACAGCCCCAACCCGTTTAATCCCTCAACCAGCATAGAGTTCTCACTCAGCGAAGACGGGCATGCAGAGCTGTCCGTATTCGACGCCTCGGGCAGACTGGTGAGGAACATCGCTCAGGGATTTATGAAGGCCGGGATCCATTCCGAAACATGGAACGGAACCGACTCAATGGGAAGGGAAGTCTCGAGCGGAATATACTTCATCCGGCTACGGTCTAAAGAAAGGATTATATCCAGAAAGGCAGTTCTGATGAGGTGACCGGGCATCTTTATAAGATGCCATGCAGCCACTCTCTCTACCATTCTGAGAGCTGCAATGCCGTAAGAATCAGAGATGGCAGCTCGGATAGGGTGGACAGGGTCGGCTCGGGGGCCTGTTTCTACGGGTTAGCGCCCAGGCGGATCAGGGAAGAATATATTGCTGGGATAGCTGGCGTTGAGAGCTGAAAGGATTAAAGCCCGGCTGCAGACCTATTTAAACTCTGCAGCCGGGTTCCTGTTTTGAATGGCAGTTTACAGCAGGATAAATATATATGATACAGCCCTGGTTTGGAGAAGAATCTAAATTCTTTATTCTTTTTTATAATTAACCTTGCTTTTGGACTGATTAGTGCTATATTCCCCATTGATAGGGATGGATTTAGGATTGGAATATATTTGCTACTTGATAATGAAAAAGATGGACGAGCCCTGCCGCGTTAATCAACTCAAAAAGAGTGCATAATTTCTACCTGAAAATCTATCGATTTTTAATTGCTTAAAGCCAATAGGAGGCTGAAGTGAAAATTTATGTTGGAAACTTGTCTTACGACACCAGCGAAGACGATCTCAGGAAAGCTTTTGAAGCGCACGGCGAGGTCGATTCTGTGTCCGTAATTACTGACAGGCATTCGGGCCGTTCAAAGGGTTTCGGATTCGTCGAAATGTCGGATGAAAACGAGGCCAAGGATGCGATGGAAAATCTGAACGAGAATGATTTCATGGGACGCACCCTGAAAGTCAACAAAGCCCGCTCAAGAAACTAGAGCGGCTTTCTCTAAAAC